>JANWKW010000185.1 GCA_025451135.1 Vulcanimicrobiia bacterium
CGAATGGGGATGTTCTCGTTCCCGATGCGTCGCTATTGAGTGTTGCGACCTGGACGTCCCTGGACAAGGCGACCCAGGAGAGCTACGCTCCGGTGATACTCGACGTCGTCGCCGAGATCGTCTCGAAAACCGACCGCGTCTCGCAGATCGTCGCGAAATGCGAGGGGTATCATGCCGACGGCCACCGCTACGTCATCATGCTCGATCCGATCCGGAAGAGCGTCCAAGCGTGGGGTAACCGCCCGCGGATTTCCCGTCTCCCGAGGAGCTCCTCGCCGAAATTCTGCGTTGAAAGGTCTTATTGCCCGGCTTGCAGGGCGGTGGAGAACCTGTGGATAAGTCCGACCAAACGACTCTAGGGAAGAGAGGGTCAGTATTGGCGGTTAAAGCCGAGTCCATCAACCCGAGTTGGGAACTCTCCCAGCTCCTCGATATCTTCCCTCTGCCGATCCGGCAAGCACTCGTCCGGCTCCCCAACTTCGAATCGATCATCGAGGTCGTTTTGGATTTGGGCCGTCCGCCCGAGGCACGCTTCGAGAACGACTTCGTCTACCTCTCGGACGTCCCGGTCACGCATGAGGATATCGCTCACGTCTCGTCGCGCATCTCGACGTTCGGCCCGGACAACCGCGCCGGCATCGAGCAGACCCTGCATCGCGTCAGTGCGATCCGCAATCGCACCGGCAAGATCATCGGCCTGACCTGTCGCATCGGGCGCGCCGTCTACGGCACCATCGACATCATCGTCGACGTGCTGCGCAGCGGCCAATCGATCTGCCTGCTCGGGCGACCGGGCGTCGGCAAGACGACCATGCTGCGCGAATGCGCGCGCATTCTCTCCGAGACGCGCAAACGCGTCGTGATCGTCGACACCTCGAACGAGATCGCCGGCGATAGCGACATCCCGCATCCGGGCATCGGCATGTCCCGGCGCATGCAGGTCCCCGATCCGGCCGCCCAGCACGGCACCATGATCGAGGCGGTCGAGAACCACATGCCCGAGGTCATCGTCATCGACGAGATCGGCACCGAGATGGAGGCGGCCGCCGCCCGCACCATCGCCGAACGCGGCGTGACGCTGATCGGCACGGCCCACGGCCAGACCCTCGAGAACCTCCTGATGAACCCGACCCTGTCCGACCTGGTCGGCGGGATCCAGGCGGTCACCCTTTCGGACGAGGAAGCCCGCCGGCGCGGAACCCGCAAGACGGTCCTGGAGCGCAAGGCGCCGCCGACCTTCGACGTGGTCGTCGAGATCGTCGATCGCGGACGCCTGGCCATCCACAAGAACGTCGGCGAGGTGGTCGACGCCCTGCTGCGCGGCTATCAGCCGCAGCCCGAGGTGCGTCAGCGCACCGCGAGCGGCGACGTCGCGATCGTCCAGGAGGCCGACCCCGAGTCGATGCCGCCGCTGGTCGGCGACTACGCGAACGATCCGCGCGAGGGCGAAGAGCACGACCATCCGCTCTCGATCTTCCCGTACGGCGTCTCGCGCAACAAGATCGAGCGCGCGATCCACAACCTGCGTCTGAACGCCGCTATCTCGCGGACCTGGGACGATGCCGACGTGGTCCTGACGCTCAAGACGCTCGAGCGCAAGCAGCAGCCCAAGCTCAAGCAGATCGCCTCGGACAACGTGCCGATCTACTCGATCAAGACGAACACGACCACGCAGATCCAGCTGGCGCTGCGCGACGTGTTCAACCTCGGATCGATCGACGGCGAAGAGGTCGCCCTTCGAGAAGCGGAAGAGGCGATCTATCAGGTGATGCTCACCGGCCAGAACATCGAGCTCTCCTCGCAGAGCTCGTACCTGCGGCGTCTCCAGCATCAGCTCGCCGAGAAATATCGCGTGCAGTCGCGTTCGACCGGGCTCGAACCCAACCGCCGCGTGATGATCTTCAAAGCGAGCGACTAGAACGGGTTCCTCGCGGCGCTCGGCGCCGCGAGGACCTCACATCGCCGCGACGTTCCCTTCGTCGTCGACCAGGAAGCGCGAGTCGTAAGCGAACACCTCGCCGTCTTTGACGACGCGGCTATGCACGTTGAAACGGTGTGCGGGCGGCTTTCCCGCCTGCTTGACCAGACCGCCGTAGAAGAGCTTGAGGAGCGGCGTCTGACCGGGCTTCGGCGCTTCCAGCTTGCCCGAGCGCACGAGCGTCTGGATGATCTTGTTCTGGATCGCCATCGGCAGCAGGCGGTAGGCATCGTCGGTCTGTTCCGCCATCTCTTGGTTCTGCATCTTGCGCCGGTCGGCCGGTTCGGGCGTATCGTTGACGTAGCGCACGATCAGATCCCAGTCGTCGGCCGAGACGCCTTGGAACGAGACCATGTAGCGGTGCCAGCGTTTGCCCTGATGCTCGACCGTGTCGCCGCGGACCGTCTTGACGCGGATCGGGATCTTGTGGTCCCGGATGGCGGCGATCAGGGTGTACTCGGGTGCGGCGATCGCGGTCGGGATGATGAAGACGAGTCCGTTGGGCGAGAGCTCGATGCCGCGGCCGGCGACGCTCTTGCTCGCGTCTTTCGGATCGGCTTGCCACCACAGATGAAAGGCGCCCGGACGGCGCTTATACTGGCGCCGGTCGCCGATGCGGGTGAGAAACCACTCGAGCACGTCGCCAAGCGCGGAGTTCTCGAAAGCCATGCCGTCCTATATGTCGAAGCGGTAGAGCATGTTCGTCACCCTAGAAGGGATTGAAGGGAGCGGTAAGAGCACCCTGCTTGCCGGCATGCTGGAGCGGATGCGCGCCGGCGGCCTCGACGTGCTCGCGACCCGCGAACCGGGCGGGACGCCGGTCGGCGACGCCATCCGCGCGGTCGTCCTGAACCCCGGCCTGCACGTCGAGCCGCTCACCGAGGCGCTGCTGATGAACGCCTCGCGCGCCGCGCACGTGCTCGAGGTGGTCCGGCCGGCCCTGGCGGCGGGCAAGATCGTGCTCTGCGATCGCTACTACGATTCGACGCTCGCCTATCAGGGCTACGGCCGCGGTCTGGATCTAGCCATGCTGCGCGGCCTGTGCGCGGCCGCCACGGGCGGACTGGACCCCGACCTCACCTTGGTGCTGGACGTCTCGCCGGAGGTCTCGCGACGGCGCGTCGAGAGCCGCCCGGACGCCAACGACCGGCTCGATAACGAGACGCTGGCGTTCTTCACGCGGGCGCGGGCCGGTTTCTTGGAGCTGGCCATGCGGGAGCCGCGGATGCGGGTGCTCGACGGGACCGAACCGGTCGACGCCTTGATCGACGAGGCGATGGCGCTGCTGACGCAAGCCTTGGCCGCATGAGCGAGCTGCCGTTCGACGTCGTCGGCGCCGAAGGCCCGCGCGCATTCTTCAAGCGCATCACCAAGGCCACCATCGCGCACGGCTATCTGTTCGGCGGCCCGTCCGGTGTCGGCAAGAAGACCTTCGCGCGCCGCCTGGCGCAATCGCTGCTATGCGAAGCGCCGCACGACTCGGTGCTCGGGTACTGCGGTGTGTGCTCGTCGTGCAAGCTCTTCCAGGCCGGGACCGATACGCGCCATCCCGACTTCATCGAGTTCGTCGGCACGCTCAAGATCGGCAGTCAAGACGCGCCCATGGGCTTCTACGAAGGCGACGAGCTCAGCGCGCGCGATATCGTGCGGCAGCTCTCGCTCGAATCGTACAGCGGCGGCATGCGCGTGCTGCTGTTGGGCGACGTCGACTTCGCGACCCACCACGCGGCCAACGCCTTGCTCAAGTTCTTCGAAGAGCCGCCCGACGACGTCGTGCTGCTGCTCACCTCGGACGCGCCCGGCCGTTTGATCACGACCATCCGCTCGCGGCTGGTCGACGTGCACTTCGCGCCGCTGACCGGCGCACAGGTGCGCGAGGTCCTGGGGCGGCTCGGCCGCGATCCGGAGCAGGCCGAGCGCGGCGCCGCGCTCGGCCAAGGCAGCGTCACGCGCGCACTGGCGGCGCTCGGCGGCGAGGACGAGTCGTTGCGCACCCAGGTGGCGGACTGGTTTCTCACGGTCGTCGCGGGCGGCACCCCGGCCGAGACATGGGCCACCCGCGACACCCTCGACGACGGCCTGGAAGTCGTCAAGACGCTCGCTCGCGACTGGGTCGCGCTCGGTGCGGCCGGGACGAACGCGCCGCTGGTAGCGCCCGATTACGGCAGCGAAATCAAAGGCTTGCGGACGCTGGAACCGCGCGAGGCGATCGCGATGCTCGCCAAGCTCGACGACGCGCAGCGGCTCGCGCGCACGAACGTCGGCCCCGCGATGGTCGCCGAGATCGTGCGGATGGCGCTGACGAATAGAGCGCGCGGTTAGACGCGGCTAGGCGACGTCTTGGTACTGCTTCGCGAACGGGAACGCGAGGTACGCCAGCAGCAGCGCGGTGACGGCGGCGCCGATCAGTTTCACGACGATGTCGGGAAGGCCCGCATAGAGCGGCGAGAGCAGCATCGGCACGAACGTCGTGCAGACGACGTAGGCGATGGCGAGCAGGGCGGTCGCCCACGGATGCGCGATGGCCGCCCGGTACGAGGCCTGGATGGCGAAGCCGGCGGGTGCGCCGCCGATGGCGGCCGCCGGCATCGTGTAGATGAGGAGAAACGCGACCACCAGCACCAGCAGGATGGAGAGGTGGACGAACGCGCCGAGCGTTCCCGCGAAGCTGACGAGGAACGTGAACCCGATCGCGCCCATCGCGATGGTCCCGATCTTGTGCTTGGCCTCTCCCCACGCGTCGTCGAAGGTGCCCTTATAGCCCCGCCAGACGTCGCGCGCTTGGATGGTCGCGACGCCGAACGCCATCAGGTAGACGACCTGCGCGATCCATGCGTAGATGCCGGAACCGACGCCGCCGACCGGATCGGTGGTGAAGGCGCTGAGCTGGTCGAGGAGCACCGCGACGACGGCCGCGAGCAGCGGCGCCGTCACGATCGAGAGATGCCGGAACAGCAGCGGGAACGACCGGAGATACATGCCCGGATCCAGCCGGTTCCCGCTTCGCATATCCCGCTTACCCGCGCGATCCGTCGAGGGCGTGGTGGCACGAACAGTCGGCGTTCACGTCGATCGCGGCCACGATCTTGCCGATCGCGTCCTTCACGCGATCGTTGTTCTTCTTGAAGACCTCCATCACGGCGTGATGCGAGACGGGCTCCGTGCCGGGCAGGCCGACGTCGTAGTCCGTGATCAGCGAGATGTTGACGAAGCACATCTCGAGTTCGCGCGCCAGGTAGCACTCGGGGTACTGCGTCATGTTGATGACTTCCCAGCCCTGGCTCTGGAACCACTTGGACTCCGCGCGGGTGGAGAAGCGCGGACCCTGGATGACGACGACCGTGCCGGTCTCGTGGGTATCGATGCCGAGCGAGCGCAGGGCCGTCACGGCGATCGGCCGCAGCGTCGGGCAGTACGGATCGGCGAACGAGACGTGCGTGGTGACCGGACCGTCGAAGAAGGTGTCGAGGCGTCCGGTCGTACGGTCGACGACCTGGTCGCAGACGACCATCGAGCCGGGCGCGACCTCTCTCTTGAGCGAGCCGCAGGCGTTCGGCGCGATGATGTGCTTGACGCCCAGCGCCTTCATCGCCCACAGGTTCGCGCGATAGTTGATGACCTGGGGCGGGAAGCGATGGTCCTTGCCGTGGCGGGGCAAGAACGCGACGCGTTTGCCGGCGATCTCGCCGAGCGCGACCTTATCGCTGGGCGCGCCGTACGGCGTCTCGATCCAGACCTCGCGTGCGTTCTCGATCAGCGAATAGAATCCCGATCCGCCAAAGACGCCGATATCGGCGCGTTCCGTCGTCTCCATAGTCTCCGTT
The DNA here is from genome assembly GCA_025451135.1 of Vulcanimicrobiia bacterium. GTDB lineage: Bacteria > Vulcanimicrobiota > Vulcanimicrobiia > Vulcanimicrobiales > Vulcanimicrobiaceae > JALYSX01. Next base: position 5,803 of record JANWKW010000185.1, read on the forward strand.
CCGAAGCAGTGTGTCGTCGTGAGGAGCCCGCCAGGGCGCCTCGAAGGACGGGTGCTTTCGAGGTGCGGGACGCGTCCCCTCGAAACCCCGGTTCGATGCTCCGTCGCTGCACCGTGCTCGTCGTTCTCGCCCTTGCGGCCTGCAGCCGGCAGGCGGCCGAACCCACGAATGGGGGGCGCCACGCCTGGACGCAGCCGCACGTCCTGCGGATGGTCGACATCAGCGACCCCGACCGCCTCAACCCGTATCTGTCGGGCATGGACCTGGTCTACGATCTGACCTCGCTCTCGTATTCGTATCTGATCGTCGCCGACGATCGCGGCCGTCTGGTCGGCGATCTGGCGACCGAGGTGCCGAGTCGCGAGAACGGCGGCATCTCGCCGGACGGCACCACCTACACATACCACCTGCATCGCGGCGTGCTGTGGCACGACGGCGTGCCGTTCACGTCGCGCGACGTGGTCGCTTCGTGGCGGGCGGTCGTCGATCCGAAGCACGACACGCTCCATCGCGAGGGCTTCGACCGGATCGTCTCGATCGCGACGCCCGACGACTACACTGCCGTCGTCCACCTCAAGCACCGCTATCCGCCGTTCCTCACGCAGTTCTTCGCCCCGCTGCAAGAAGGCGGCAAGCCGGTGCTCCCGGCCCACATCCTGGCCACGCAGACCGACTTCAACACCGGCTCGCTGGTCGCGCATCCGGTCGGCACCGGGCCGTTCAAGTTCGTGCGCTGGGAGCGCGGCAGCAAGATCGTCTACGAACGCTTCGACAAGTACTTCAAGGGCCGTCCCAAGCTCGATCGGGTCGTGCTCTCGATCGTCCCCGACGACAACACGATCCTCGACGAGATGGCCCTGCACCATCAGGACCTGGTGATCTCGGTGCCGTCGTCGCTCTACGAACGGTACGTGGCTCTCCCGGACGTGCGGGTCGAGCTCCACGACTGGAACGCGCAGTCGATCCTGGTCTTCAATGCGAGCCGGCCCGGCCTCCACGAGGCGGTCGTCCGTCGCGCGATCGCGGCCGCGATCGACTACGACGGGCTGATCGCCAAGGTCACGCACGGCGCCGGCGTGGTCGCCTACAACAGCCTGCCGCCGACCGCGATCGGCTACGAGCGGCTGCCGCCCCACGTGCGCGACCTCGCATTCGCGCGTTCCTCGCTCGACGCGGCCGATTGGAAGGCTGGGCCCGACGGCATCCGCGTCAAGGACGGGACGCGACTCTCGTTCACGCTCGCGACCACGACCGGATCGTCGAGCGGCCGCACGATCGGGCTCCAGCTGCAGCAGGCGTTCCGCGCGATCGGCGTCGATCTGGCGATCAAGAATTATCCGTACGACCAGATATTCGCATTCGACGGCCCGATCTACGGCGGCCGCTACGACATGTCGATCTACTCGACCAGCATCGCGTGGGATCCGGACGTCGCGTTCTACGTGGGCTGCAAGCAGTGGTTCCCCAAAGGCGAGAACATCTTCCGCTACTGCGATCCGGACCTCGACCGCCTCGAGCAGGCCGGTCTGCAGACCGACGACGTCGCGGCTCGGGCGGCCATCTATCGCAAGGCCAGCCGCATCATCTGGGATACCGTCCCGTACGTCCCGTTCTACGAACTGCGACGGGTGACCGCGCGATCGCCCGACCTCAAGAATTTCAGCGTCAATCCGACCGCGACCCCCTTTTGGAGCGCATGGCAATGGGATATCTAGGCAGAGTCGTCGCGGCGATCGCCGTCGCCGCGACCATCGGCGCGAGCCGGCCCGACGCGGACCCGGCGATGGTCGAGGCCGGCATCGGCGCCGCCTACGACGCGCAGTGCACCGCCCTGATGCGCGGCGAGGTGGCGGCTTGGACGGCGACGCTCGCCCGGGACTTCGTCCCGACCATGACCGACGGCACGCACGGTACCGCGAAGACGGCGCACGACGGCGTGGCGGCGCTGCTCGCATCCGCCCGGATAACGGACTGCCGGATCGTCCCCGAAGATATCTCCATGCTCGGCGACGATGCGGTCGCGGCGGTCGCCATCACCATGAGCGGCACCCTGACCGACCGCAGATCCCTCGCGGTCGAACAGCACGCGATCGATCGTTGGACGCCGGCCGGGAGCGCCTGGCTCCAGAAGAGTTCGACGGTCCTCGAGCAGACGGTGACCGTCGACGGCGTCGTCGTGCAGCACGCCGTCAAGAAGGGAGCGCCGGTCCCCTCGCCTACTTGAAGTCGCTAGGCTTGAGGCTGTCGAGGAACTGGCGGAATTTGTCCATGTCGCCGTCGTCGGCGTGCTTCTTGTCGGACGAGGCTTCTTCGAGCACGATCTTGTCGCTGACGTAGATCGGCGTCTGCGTGCGCAGCGCGAGCGCGATGCCGTCGGACGGACGTGCGTCGACCTCTTCCATGCGGTCGCCGACGCGCACCAGCAGCTTGGCGAAGAACGTCGACTCGCGGATGTCGTGGATGATGACCTGTTCGAGCCGTCCGCCCAGGGTCTCGAGGATGTTCCGCATCAGGTCGTGCGAGAGCGGACGCGGGACCGGAGCACCTTCGAGCGCGAGCGCGATGGCGGTCGCTTCGAACGGTCCGATCAGGATCGGCAGGTAATGAGAACCGTCGAGGTCCTTCAAGATCACGACCGGGTCGTGCGTAAGCAGGTCGATGCCGAGCTTGTCGACCTTCATCTGGCGCATCAACACCTATCCTACACGGCAGCGGGTTTTTCTTGCCGGCAACCGAAAACGGCCCGCCGACCATGGCTCTCTCTTGCGGTATCGTCGGTTTGCCGAACGTCGGCAAATCCACCATCTTCAACGCCCTGACGCGGTCCGCGCAGGCGCTGGCGGCGAACTACCCGTTCGCCACCATCGAACCGAACGTCGGCGAGGTGGCCGTTCCGGACGAGCGCTTGCCCGTTCTGCAGAAGCTCGTCTCGGGGAAGAAGATCGTCCCGACGACCGTCCGGTTCGTCGATATCGCCGGGCTGGTGCGGGGCGCGAGCTCCGGCCAGGGGCTCGGCAACGCCTTCCTGAGCCACATCCGCGAGACCGATGCGATCGCCATGGTGGTCCGCTGCTTCGAGGACGAGAACGTCACCCACGTCGAGGGCGGCCCCGACCCCAAGCGCGACATCGAGATCATCGCGATCGAACTCGCGCTGGCCGATCTCGCGACCCTGCAGAAGCGGGTCGACAAGCTCGAGCGCGAGGCGCGCGTCAATCCGAAGCTCAAGCCCAACGTCGAGGCTGCCAAGAACCTGGTGGCGGCGCTGGAGGCCGGGAAGCCGGCCCGCTCCTTCCCGGCCGGCTCGCTGGAGCGCGAGGTCGCGACCGAGGCCTTCTTGCTGACGGCCAAGCCGCTGCTCTACGTGGCCAACGTCGACGAGGGCCAGATCGGCAAGCCCGGCCCCCTGGTCGCCCAGGTCGAAGCGGTCGCCAAGGCCGAGGGAAGCCCGGTCGTGGTCCTCTCGGGGAAGATCGAATCGGAGCTGGCCGGCCTAAGCGAAGACGAGGCCCGCGAGTTCTGTCACGAGCTCGGCATCCAACGCAGCGGCCTGGACGAACTGGCCCTGACCGCCTATAGCCTGCTCGGTCTAATGACCTTCCTGACGGCCGGCGAGATCGAAGTCCGGGCCTGGACCATCGAGAAGGGCAGTCGCGCCCCCCAGGCCGCCGGCAAGATCCATAGCGACATCGAGCGCGGGTTCATCCGCGCCGAGATCGTGAGCTACGACGATTACGTCCAGTACAAGACGATGGACGCCCTGCGGGCCGCCGGCCGCCTGCGCTCCGAGGGCAAGGAGTACGTGATGCAAGAAGGCGACGTCGTGAACTTCCGGTTCAACGTGTAAAACCTGCTACTTTTGCGCCAAGGGGTCTGTGGGGCTAGGGCTAAAACCGGGTAGGGTTTGACTTGTCTCTTGGAGGCCTCATCGCTCTATGACCACTGCAGTGCGCGAAGTCTCGGTTTTCGGCGACGGTATCGCGTATTTCAACGAAGCGGCCGATCTGCTGGAGCTCGATGCCGGCATGCGCGCCATCCTGACGCATCCGTCGCGTCAGATCATCTTCTCGATCCCGTTCCAGCGCGATTCGGGTGAGTTCGAGGTCTATACCGGCTACCGCGTCCAGTACAGCTTCGCGCGCGGCGCGGCCAAGGGCGGCATCCGCTACCATCCGGGCGTGACCCTCGACGAAGTGACGGCGCTCGCGTTCTGGATGACCTGGAAATGCGCGGTGGTCGATCTGCCGTTCGGCGGAGCCAAGGGCGGCGTCACCTGCGATCCGTCCACGCTATCGATGAACGAACTCGAGCGCATCACGCGCCGCTACGCGGCCGAGCTGGTCGAAGTCGTCGGTCCGGACAAAGACGTCCCGGCACCCGACGTCAACACGACGCCGCAGATCATGGCGTGGTTCATGGACACCTACTCGATGCACGTGCGCCAGAACGTCCCGGGCGTGGTCACCGGCAAGCCGCTCGAGATCGGCGGCAGCCGCGGTCGGGTCGAAGCGACCGGACGCGGCGTCACGATCGTCGCGATGGATCAGATGGCCGCGATGGGCCTCAAGCCCGAGAACTCGTCGGTCGTCATCCAGGGCTTCGGCAACGTCGGCATGTACGCCGCCAAGCTGTTCGCCGAGCGCGGCTGCAAGGTCACCGGCATCTCCGACGTCACCGGCGCGTACTATAACGCGGCCGGCATCCACGTCGGCGATGCGATGGACTACGTCAAGAAGAACCACAACCTCGAGGGCTTCACCGGCGGCGACAAGATCAGCAACGCCCAGCTGCTCGAGGCCGAATGCGACGTGCTCGTGCCGGCCGCGCTCGAGAAGGTCTTCACCGGCGAGAACGCCTCCAAGGTGAAGGCCAAGCTGATCGTCGAGGGCGCCAACGGTCCGACCACGCCCGAAGCCGCGAAGATCTTCGATCAGCGCGGCATCATCGTGATCCCCGACATCATGGCCAACGCCGGCGGCGTGACCGTCTCGTACTTCGAGTGGGTCCAAGACCGGATGGGCTACTTCTGGAAGGAAGCCGAGGTCAACGAGAAGCTCGAGGACGTGATGCTCGACAACCTGCACGAGCTGCAGAAGATCGTCGTCGAGAAGAAGTGCACGCTGCGGACCGCCGCGTACATGCTCGCGATCGACCGCGTCGTCAAGGCGCTGCGCCTGCGCGGCGTCTACGCCTAGACCCATCCCGCTAGCCGCAGGCTAGTCGAGATCCAGCGGGGCTCCGATCGGTTCGGTCGGCAGCCCCGCTTCTTTCCAGGCCGCATAGCCGCCGTCGAGCGCGCGCGCGTCGTAGCCGCGGGCGCGCAGGACGCCCGCGAC
>JANWKW010000186.1 GCA_025451135.1 Vulcanimicrobiia bacterium
CGCCGACCGGTTCTTACCGGACAAGGCGATCGATCTGATGGATGAGGCCTCGGCCTCGGTCGCGCTCAAGAACAGAGGCGCCGTCACGCTCCCGCCGGTCACCGCCGAAGACGTCGCGGCGGTCGTGGCCAAGTGGACCGGGATCCCGCAAGCGACGCTCGACGACGCCCAGACCAACGCGCTGCTCGCGCTCGAGGCGACGTTGCGCAAACGCGTGATCGGTCAGGATCGCGCGATCGCGGCGGTCTCGGAAGCGGTCCGGCGCGCGCGCGCCGGCCTGCACGACCCGCGCAAGCCGCTCGGCACGTTCCTGTTCCGCGGTCCGAGCGGCGTCGGCAAGACCGAACTGGCGAAGGCGCTCGCCGAGACGTTGTTCGGCAGCGAAGCGGCGCTGGTGCGCGTCGATCTCTCCGAATACACCGAAGCCAACGCGATCTCGCGTCTGATCGGCGCGCCGCCCGGCTACGCCGGCCACGATGAAGCCGGCCAATTGACCGAACCGGTCCGCCGCCGCCCGTACTGCGTCGTGCTCTTCGACGAGCTCGAGAAGGCCCACCCGGACGTGGCCGCCATCCTGCTGCAGATCCTCGACGACGGCCGCGTGACCGACGCCAAGGGCCGGACCATCGACTTCCGCCACGCGCTGATCGTGATGACGACCAACTGCGACGAATCCGAGCTTGCCTTCGCCCTGCGTCCGGAGCTGCTCAACCGCATCGACGACGCGATCCTGTTCGAGGACTTGGGCCTCCCCGAGATCGAGCAGATCGTCACCATCCACGTCGCCTCGCTCGCCGGCCGTCTGGGCGCCCGCGACGTGACGCTGGCCCTGACCGAGGCCGCGCGCCGGCGGCTGGCCGAGGCCTCGATGGAGGCCGGCAGCGGCGCGCGCTACGTCCAACGGACGGTCGCGCGCGAGGTCTCGACGCCGCTCTCGACCGCCATCCTACGCGGCGAGCTGATCGCCGGCGGCACGGCTCGCGTCGACTTCGCCGACGGAAAGCTGAGCGTCCGGGCGGCATAGCGAAGGCCGCCTCGTTGACAAGAGATCCGGACGGCGAATCCTTTGCGATGTCGGTGCTGGAGCTCACCCGGAAGGGCGAGATCGCGTCGGCGCGGCAAAGGGTCGAAGCACGCGCCGCACGGTCCGCAGACGACGTCTATGCGGCCGCAGCCGGGCTCGCGCTCGAGCGCATCGTCGGACCGGACGGACGCCACGCGGCACCCGATCCCGATCGCACGTTCTCGCGCGCGCTCGCAGCCGGCGATCCGGTCGCGATCGCGACGACCGCCGCACCTTACGCGCGCTGGCTCCGCGAACGGGGCCGCGTGCGCGAGGCGCGCGACGCGGTCAATGCGGCGCTCCACCATGCCGGAGGCCTCGACACCCTGCACGGTTTGGCGCTCGCGGGCGCCTCGCTCGGAGACCGCTCCCTCGACGCGCGTATCCTGGCCACCCTCGATGGGTGTGTCGACGATCGCGTCGATGCGATCGCGGGTGCTCGCGCCCACGCCCGCGCCCTGATCGAGCTGGCCGCCGGCGATACGGCCCGAGCGCGGGAATACGCCTCGAAGGCGCGCACTTCGTACGGCCGCGCCGGCTGGCCCTACTATGCCGCCCTGGCCGACGAGATCGCCGGGAACGCAACCGCGGCCGCGCGCCTGTTCAAACAGTTCGGCGCGATCGCCGACGCCGAACGAGCGTCGGCCTCCGCCGCATCCGGGCGCACGGAGAACGAACTCTCCCTCCGCGAACGCGAGGTCGCTACGGCCGCCGCGCGCGGCGCGTCCAACGCAGCCATCGCGACGTCGCTCTCGATCAGTCGGAAGACCGTCGAGAAGCATCTCTCGTCGGTCTACCGCAAGCTCGCCGTCACCAACCGAGTCGAACTGGCGGCAGCGATGGATGCGACCGCCGGGCTCGCGAAGCGGCGCCTGCTCCCGGCGCCCCTCTCGCCGTTCGTCGGCCGGCTCGACGACCTCGAGAACCTGGCGCGCTGCAACGCGAGCTATCGGCTGGTCACGCTGACCGGCGCGGGCGGCAGCGGGAAGACGCGCGCCGCCCTCGAGTTCGCGCACCGGCAGTACGAGCGTCTCGCGGGCGAGGTCTGGTTCGTCGACCTCTCGTCCGTCCACGACGTGCGCGGCGTCGTTCCGGCGATCGCCGCGACGATCGTCCCTTCCGAGACGCGCCAGGACGCCCGCTCGGCGGTGTTCGCGCATCTCGCGACGCACGGCGGCCTGGTCGTGCTGGACAATTGCGAGCAGCTGGTCCCGGATCTGACGCAGGTGCTCCGCGACGTGCTGGACGAGGCACCGGGCGTGCGGATCGTCGCGACGTCGCGTCAGCGCATCGGGTTCCTCGGCGAATACGTCGTCCGCTTCGGTCCGATGGACGCGGACGACGCGGTCGCGCTGTTCCACGAACGCGCGCGGGCCGCCGGGAGCGAGGCGGACGACCGTGCCATGGTCGGCCGGATCTGCGACCGCGTCGATTGCGTGCCGCTGGCGATCGAACTCGCGGCCGCGCGCCTGTACGACATGACGCTGGCGCAGTTGGAAGACGCGCTCGCGTCGTCCGCGAGCGTCCTTCGGACCGACGATCCGAGCGCGACGCTGCGCCATCGTTCGATCGACGCCATGATCGAGTGGGGTTACGATGCGCTCGACGAACGCTCGCGCCGGTTCTGCCGAAGCGTCGCGATCTTCGACGGCTCCTTCACGTTCGAACACGTCGCCGGCGCGTTCGGTGCGGGTGCCGAGGTCGCTCTGGCCCAGCTTCATCGCACCTCGCTGATCGAGCGCCTGACGGATGGGCGCTACCGCATGCTCCGGGTCGTCCGCGATGTCGCGCTCGCGCTGCTGCGCGCCGAAGACGAGGAGCCCGCCGCCTTCGCCGCCTACGCCGAGCACTACCGCACGGTCTTGGAGCGCGCGCACGACACCTGGTTCGACATGCCGATCGAAGCGTGGCTGATGCCTTTGCGCGACGAACTCCCCAACATCGAGGCCGCCTTACGCTGGTGCTTCTCGCGCGCCGGCGATACCAGCGTCGGCATCGCTCTGGCGGCGGTCGCCGCCCGTCTGTGGAACGAGGTAGGACGCGAATCGGAGTTGCGGCCGTTCCTCGAACGTGCGGTCGCCCTGGAACGCGAGGGCAGCCGGGCCGAGCGCGTGCGTCTGCTCCTGGCGTGGAGCCGGTACCACGACGTCGCCGGCGATTATACGACCGCACTCGGCGCGGCAGAACGCGCCCTCGCCCTATGCGACGAGCACACCGAAGCCCGCGACCTGGCATTGGCGCTGCTCGCGGTCGGCTGCTGCCACGCGGCGCGCTCGGACACGGCCGCCGAAGCGCCGCTCGCGCGTGCCCTCGGCTTGACGCGAGAACTGGGGATGAAGCGTTCCGAAGCGACCGCCCTGATGGCCCTCGCGATGCTCGCGCCGACGCCGGCGGCCGCCGCCGCGATGTTCGCGGAGGTCCTGACGATCGCGCGCCTTCTCGACAACCGGCTGCTCGAGGCGATCGCGCTGATCAATCTGGCGGAGGCCTACGGTCTGGACGGCGACGACGAACGCGCCGTCGATCACGCACGCCGCGCGGTCGAAGCGCTCGAACGCCTCGGCGCGCAGACGCGCTTGGCGCGCGCGCGCATCACGCTTGCCGAACGCGAAGAAGCGCGGGGCGATATGCGACCTGCGCGAAACGCCGCAGCGCGGGCCTTTCTGGATCTCTCGCGCGCGGGCGACGCGCCCTTCCGGGCGAAAGCCGCGTCGGTGCTGGCCCGAACGCTGCCGCCCGCCGAGGCCGGACTGGCCTTACGGCTCGAACCGCTCGGCGATGATCTCGCCGCCCTCGCCCGCGACGTCGCGCGTCTGCTCGACTAGCACGAAGCGTTCCAAGACGACGTCGGAGTCCTCGTCGAACCGGCAGCCGAGTTCGGCCGCCCGGCGCGCGAACGCGAGCGAACGCTCGCACACCCATCGCTCCAAGCTCCGGTCGCCGATCCCCTCGAGCCACGCGTCGCTCGCATCGACGTCGCCGAAGCGCTTGACCGCGACGCTCGTGATCCGGCACAGATACGCACCCGCGTCCGGGTCGCGTACGATCAGCACGTCACCGACCGCGCGCCGCGCGCGCTCGGCCAGCAGCGACGACCGCGCGCGCGGCCCGGGAGCTACGGTTTGACCGCGTAGTAGTCGCACGACGTCCATGCGCCCTGCGTGCTGCTCCCCCGCAGACAAAGCTGCACGTAGCGATTGCCGGGAAGACCGGTCGGATTCGTCCCCTTGAGCGTGCACGACGTCTCGGTCGGCCCGCAGCCCGAGACGATGCTCACGCCGCCGGCGGTGCTCCAGTTCCAGGTCACCGTCCCGCCGCCGCACGACTCCGGGTGCGGCGCCGACGCCGTGCCGGTGAACGAGCCGCCGACCGAGACGACGTGGGGCGCGAGTGCCATGGTCGCGCATCGCGACTGCGGCAGGTTCTGCGGCGGGTCGCCGACGCTTCCCGGATCGGGCGTGGCGATGCTGACGGTAGCGCTCCCCGAGCCGAGCGGGATGTGCTCGATCATATTCCCGCTGCTGTCGAGCGCCACGACGGTCACGGAAACGGTGTCCGTGCCCGCACCGGTATGATTGGCGGTGTAGATGCCCTCGTTCTGCGTCGACGTGAAGTTGTCGACCCCGCTCGTCCCGCGGAGATCCTTGAAGTGCCCGTACGCCGCCGTGTTCCTCCAAGCGTACGTCAACGCGAGGTCCGATCCGCCGGCCGATGGGATGCTGGCCGTGAGATGGACGCCCGCATCGTTATCGATCGTCGACGTCGATGGCGAGAGCGTGACCTTCGCCGGAACGGCATAGACCGTCACCTCGTCGGCGGAGTTCGACGCGGCGAGGGCGTGACCGACGACCGACGCGTCGAAACCTTGGAGCAAGATGTCCGCCGCGCCGGTCGTTCTCATGAGCGTGCCGGCGAACTCCTCGGCGACGGTCGCCGAGTTGAGATATCCGGTCCCGTCGAAGTAGAGCTTCCCGTCGGTGTAGGCATATTTGAGGATCGCGTTGACCACCAGCGTCCGAAGGGTCGGCGTCGAAGCGATGGCGGTCAGCGCCCGGGTGAGCGCCAGACCGATGTCGCCGCTGGCGGCCGGTACCGCCACGTCGGGGTCGGCCGCGAAGGTCGAGATCACGTCGGCTAGGACGGCGGCTTGCGCCTTAGGATCCGGCGCGTCGGTAAGATTCGATCCGATCGGCAAGAGCACGCCGGTGATCAACGGCACCAGGAATTGCGTCATCAGGAAGTAGGTGGAGACGAGCTGCTGGCCCGCCGCCTGCTCGGGGGAGAGCGGCACGGAGGTGTGGCTCCCGCCGCCGCCCGGTCCGACGAGGGTGACGCGATACCGCGTCCAAGCCGCGCCCGCTACGGAGGGCAACGTCAGGTCAGGCGTCGCGACCTCCGCGAAGGCCGAGTTTCCGTACAACAAGTCGACGATCGTGCCGTTGAAGCTCTTCAGCGGCGTCGATGCGGGAATGCAAGGGACCGCACACGCCGCCAGCGCCGTCCAGGCGCTTGCGGGGTTCAAGGAAGCGTCGATAGGGATCGCCGGCGGCACGACGTCCGTCCGCACCGCCGGGACGATCGTCACGCTTCCGCCGTTCGTCATGCCGTACGAGACCTGGTCCACGTAGGCGAGGGCCATCCGTCGCAGCGTGTTGCGGAAGTTCACGTCGAC
>JANWKW010000187.1 GCA_025451135.1 Vulcanimicrobiia bacterium
ACGCGCAGCGCGAAGTGGCGGACCGGCTCGCGCGCGATCGTCAGCCGCGACGGACGCGGCCCGATCGCGAGATCGGCGACCGTAGCGACCAGCAGCGCCGCACCCGCGAGCGCGGCCACCGCCAGCAACGGCGCGAAGCCCGGCGCGGCCGCGAGGGCCGCCGCGATCCCTCCGAGGATGTAGAGGAACCGGGGCGTGACCCAGAGCGGCAACCGGAGCCGCAGACGATCACGCACGCGGAACCGGTACGCTCCCGAGGATCTCGCGCACCAGATCGGCGGCGCGCGCGCCTTCGATCTCGGCCTCGGGCGCGACGATGAGCCGGTGCGGCAGCACCAGCTGCGCGACGCTCTTCACGTCGTCGGGCGAGGCGAAGTCGCGGCCCTCGATGGCGGCCGCGGCTTGGGCCGCCAGCAGCAGCGCGATGCCGGCGCGCGGCGAGGCGCCGAGGGTGAGGCGCGGATGCTTGCGCGTCGCCGCGACGACGCGGTAGACGTAGTCGCGCACGTCGTCCGAGAGATGGATCGCGCGGATCGCCGCCTGCGCCGCGACCACTTCGTCCGCGGTCGTGACCGCGACCACGCCCGACGCCGCCAGATGGCGCGCGTCGAACCCGGACGCGACCCGCGCGAGCAGATCGAGTTCTTCGGCCTCGGACGGATAGTCGGACTCGAGCTTGACCATGAACCGGTCGAGCTGGGCCTCGGGCAGCGGATAGGTGCCTTCGTATTCGATCGGGTTCTGCGTGGCGCACACCACGAACGGCGCCGGCAGGATGGTGGCGACGCCGTCGATCGTCACCTGGCCTTCTTCCATCGCCTCGAGCAGCGCGGACTGCGTCTTGGGCGGCGTGCGATTGACCTCGTCGGCGAGCACGACGTTGGCGACGATCGGTCCGGGCCGCAGCGAGAACTGCGCGGTCTGGGGATTGAAGACGTTCGTCCCGATGACGTCGGACGGCATCATGTCCGGCGTGAACTGGATCCGCCGGAAGTCCAGTCCCAGCAGCATCGCGAGCACCCGTACCGCGAGCGTCTTGCCGGTCCCCGGAACGCCTTCGACGAGCACGTGCCCGCGCGCGAGGAGCGCCACGGTCAGCGCGAACGACGTGCGATCGCTGCCGACGACGGCGCGCGCCATGCCGCCGGCGATCCGGTCGGCGAGATCCTTGACGTTGACGGTCACGAGAGGTCCTTTCGAAGGTGGGCGTCCAGGGTGGCGGCGCGGATCAGCTGCGCGTCGTCGGGTCGGACGATCTCGCGCAAGCGCGCGAGCTCGGCGAGACGATCGGCGTTCGCGGCCGAGAGTTCGGGATGGCGTCGCGCGCGGCGCGCGGCATCGTCGGCGAACGCGCCGATCGCGGCGCGCGCGGAACGGGCGCGCCGCAGCAGGCTCGCCATGGCGCGGACGTAGGCCGACGAATCGCGCTCGTCGGGCGGCTCGAGCGGGATCGGCGGCGCGAAACGGACGTTCGCGCCGATCAGGGCCAAGCCCACGATCGCACAGACGATCCAGAACGCCAGGCGCGCGGGCTGCGGCAGCGCGTCCCAGAAACTGCGGTCGACGGCGTAGCCGTGCGGGCGTTCGTCGAACGCGACCGGGCCGCGTCCGGCGAGCAGGTCGTAGGCGAAGCGCGCGTTGTCGGCCGTCGCGAGGTGCGCATTGCCGAACAGCGCCGGCGCCGAGATCGCGATCACCTCGCCCTTGCCGAAGGGATAGGCGAGTGCGACGGTCGCCCCGCCGGCCGCCAAGAGCGGCGTCGCTTTCGGGATCGCAAGCGGGAAGAGCGCGGCGATCGGGCCGGCCACGGCGGCGACGCCCGGCAGCATGCCGGAGCCGGCGACGGCGGTCGCGCCGGTCAGGTGTACGGCCGCGTGCGAGCCCGGCAGTCCGACGCTCGCGTCGCCTTCGCCGCCGAAGTCGTCGTCGAGCACGACCAACCGTCCGCCGCCGTGGAGGAACCGCCGCAGGACCGCGACGTCGTGATCGTTCAGCGGCGCTGCCGGCAGCCGGCCGTTCGTGGCGAGTTCGGGCGAGACCGACGATTCGACCAGCGTCCGCACCTGCGGATCGAGCACGCCCAACTCGCGCTCGTTGCGCGAGACCGGCACGCCCTGCGCTGACAACACCGCGTAGAGCGCGCGATAGCCGTTCGGGCCGGAATCGTAGGTCGAGTAGGTCGACGGCAGCACGGCCTGCGAGACGCGCTCGCGCGCGACCGCGAAGAACGTCACGACCGCGATGGCGACGACCATCAGGCCGATCTCGACGCCCCGCCTCACGTCTGTTCCGCTCGCACGAGGCGGTGATAGCCGGCCAGTGCGCGCTCCCACTCGGTTTGCGCGATGTCGCGCTCGGCGTAGGCGGCCGCGACGAATGGTCCGGCGATCTCGTCGAACGGCGGCAGCATCGCCGCATCGCGCGCGCGCAGCGCGCGCCGCAGTTCGCCGACCGTCGCGCTGGCATCGTCGCGCATCAGCCCGCGCAGGTCCAGCGCCGTCACCGCCGCGACGAACAGCAGGCGGGCTGCCTGCGCGTATGCGCCGTCCCGGGCGAGCGCGAGCGCTTGCGCATAGAGGACGCGCGCGCTGCGGGCGGCCTCGAGCGGACTCGAGTGGCCGCGGCGTCTCTCGCGATCGAACTGCAGCGCGCCGACGAGTCGCACGGCCAGGTAGACCAGCGCGCCGAAGGCCGCCGCGAGCAGGACCCAGCCGATCGCGTTCAAGGCGGCGGAGCCGAGGCGGACGCGAGCCCCGGTCGCCTTCCAGATGCGATCCCATTGCCGCCAGAACCAGTCCCAGAAGCGATCCCAGGCCGACTTCTCCGCGGGCCTCACGATCCGCGGCGTCAGGTCGTAGGCGCCGGATGCGAGTTCGCGTGCCGCGGCCGCCCGCAATCCGGGAGGCGGCGAAGCGGCCCGCGCGGCCGCGCGCATCCGCGCCAGGGTCGCGTCCAGGGTCTTCTGCGCGACGGCGCGCGCTCTAGCGTCGTGCGTGGCCGCGATCGCCGCGCGATTGGCCGCGAGCCATCTCGCGGCGGCGACATCGGCGGCCGACGTCGCGATCACGCCGACGGGGTCGAGGCGAGGCGCTCCAACTGCGTCTCGAGGTCCAGGCCTTCGCGCCGGATGCGCACGTCGTAGTAGTAGACGGCCAAGAGCACGGTCGAGAATGCGTAGATGACGGTCGTGACGACGACGTTTTCGAGCGAGACGATCCACGGCTGATGGAAGTAGAGCGCCAGGAAGAGGAACAGGTAGACGGCTCCGATGGCGACCATCGAGATCGCGATCCAGGCGAGCGTGAAGAGCAGCGCGCGGCCGAACTCCGCCCGCGAGAAGATGCGCGCGAAGCCTTCGCCGATCGCGGTGAAGACCGGGCGCTCCTCGATGATCACGGCGAACATCGCGAAGGTCAGCGCGACGGCCATGACCATGAGCAGCCCGACCACCGCGAGCCCCAGCACCACCGCGATCGCGATGCCGACGAAGGCGAAGGCCGTTCCGAGTTGTCCGATGCCCGCGACGATCGCGATCGCCAGCACCATGACCAGGACGAGGCCGAAGTACGTCCCGAGTAGGATCAGGATGCTCATCCCGATCAATCCAAGCACCGACCAGAAGCGCGCGAACGCGCGAGCGTAGCAGGCACGCACGTCGACCGTTCCGCCTTGGTAGATGCGCGCGACGCCCATCGCCACGGCGCCCAGCGCGAACGGGAGCACCAGCAGGAAGACCAGCACCAGGAGGATCGTGAAGGCGACTTCGCCCGGCGTCGAGCCATAGACGGCGAGCGGATTTGTCGCGGCGGCACCGGCCGCGCCCTTCATCAGCTCTCCCAACTGAGCGAGCGACCGCGCGGACATCGAGTACTGCGCGATCGAGTACGGGAGCATCACGATCAACAGGATGAGCGAGAACGGCACGAAGTTGCGGACGTAGAGGGTCACGGCGCGGTCGAAGAGCTCGCCGAAACCGAGCGGCCGCACGAACCCGGCCGGCGGCGCCGCAGGCGTTGTATCTGCCATTCCGGTCGCGCTTCTTGAGGATTCCGCTCGCTTCCTACGAAAGCGTCGGGCATGACGGAGATGGGGAGCCTCGAGAACATCTGGCGCTATCCGGTCAAGTCCCTGCGCCGGGAATCGCTCGCCGCCGTCGAGGTCGATCCCGGAGGCCTGCGCGGCGACCGCACGGGCGCGCTGATCGTCCGCGACGGTCACGCGCGGACCGGCAAGACGCTGCGCGGCAAGGAGCACGACCGGCTGCACCTGATGGACGACCCCGCGGCCGCCGTCGCGAGCGCTGCGGAGCGCGGGATCGCGACCGAACTGCGCGGCGACGAGGGCCGCTACTTCGACGACGCGCCGGTCTCGCTGCTGCTCGATCGCTGGCTCGACGGGCTCAGCGCGCACGTGGGGTATCCGGTCGAGCCGGTCCGTTTCCGTCCGAACTTCTTCGTCCGGGCGGCGGCCGGTTTCGCGGGCGACGAGACGTCGCTGGTGGGCGCGATCCTCGCGATCGGCGAGGTCCGGCTGGCGGTGCGCGGCGGGATCGAGCGGTGCGTCGCGATCACCTATCATCCCGAGGGCGAGCCGGCCGACGCGCGCATCCTGCGCTACGTCGCGAACGAACGCGCCGCGCTGATGGGCGTCTACTGCGACGTGCTGCGGGCCGGCGTGGCGCGCGCGGGCGACTCGGTCTTCGCCGAGCGCTGAACGCCGCGCACGATCGCTTCGAGCGCGTCGATGTAGGCCAAGAACCGCTCGCGTCCGGAGGGCGTGATGGTCGCGATCGTCTGCGGACGGCCCGCGCCGGTGCGGCGTTCGGTCGCGACGATCCGGGCCTCGGCGAGCGCATGCAGGTGGCGATTGAGATTCCCGTCGGTCAAGCCGCACGCGTCCTGCAGCTGCACGAACGAGAGTCCGCCGTCGCTGCCGACCAGCGCGCTGCAGATCGCCAAGCGGCCGCGCTCGTGGAAGATCTGGTCCAGATCGGTCGCGCTCACGCCCGCGCCTTCGCCGAATCCGCGCGCTCGCGCAGGACGAACGCGCCGATCGCGATCTGTCCGAACCCGAACGTCGCCGCCGGGATCCACCACTGCAGCGCGATCGCGGCCGGCACGAACAGCAGCAGGATGCCGACCAGCATGAACAGCGCCGCGACCGGCACGACGCCGCGCGGTACCATCGTGCGCGACGCGAACAGGCCCGCGCCGTAGCACGCGCACCACACGCCCGGCAAGAATCCGGCCGCGCCCGCGTCGTAGAGCGCGAACGACAACGCGGCGCCGAGCACGACCGCCGGCAGGATCGCGAGGCCGACGGTGCGCGTCTGCCAGCGGTCGCGCACGCTCTCGTCGCTGACGAACCAGTGCGCGATCGCGCCGTAGTTCACCAGCACCGACGCGGCGCAGCAGATCAGCCAGATCGCGAAGTAGACGTGCGTGCCGCGGACCGGGTCGGGCAGCAGCACCGCTTGCACGATGCCGGCCACGATCGCGAAGGCGCCCGAGAGGATCGATGCGATCCCCGAATAGCCTTTGAACTTCTGCGACGCGCCCAGCCGTTCGCGCACCTCGGCGATGTCGAGCAGCGCCCGTTCGATCTCGGTCATACGTATGCTTTGTATCACAAAGTCCGGTCCCTGGCTAGGGTTTCTTGTCATCCCAAGCGTAGCGCGAAGCGCGAAGTCGAGGGAGCGCGACCGGCATGGCAACGGCTCCTTTCAATCGCCTACCAAGGGAAGCGCTCACCCAAATGTAGTCGATGCCCCACCAGGTAGCTTGTCTCGAAATCGAGAGGCGCCCTACAGCGCGCGCCGGCCTTCGAGGGCTTTGGTGAGGGTGATCTCGTCGGCGTAGTCCAGGTCGCCGCCGATCGGCAGGCCGTAGGCGAGGCGGGTGACACTGGTGCCGGACGGGGTGATCAGGCGCGAGAGATAGAGCGCGGTCGCTTCGCCTTCGGCGTTGGGGTTGGTCGCCAGGATGACCTCGGCCGGATCCTCGGCGCCTACCCGCTCGATCAGTTCCTTGACGCGCAGCTGGGCGGGACCGATGCCGTCCATCGGCGAGATCAGGCCGCCGAGCACGTGGTAGCGTCCGCGATACGCTCCGGTCCGCTCGATCGCGTAGATGTCCTTGGCCTCGGCGACGACGCACAGGGTCGTGCGGTCGCGGCGTTCGTCGGTGCAGATATCGCACGGCTCGTGTTCGGTCAGCGAGAAGCAGAGCGTGCAGAGACGCACCTTGTCCTTGACCGCCAGGATCGCTTCGGAGAGCGATTGGGCCTCGTTGCGCGGGCGGTTGAGCAGATAGAACACCAGGCGCGCGGCCGTCTTCGGACCGATCGTCGGGAGCTTGCTGAACTCGTTGATCAGGGACTGCACCGGCCCCGCGATCGATCCCGTGCTGGCCAAGCGGCGGCCGCCTAGAAGCCGGGGATCTTGAGGCCGCCGGTGACGCCGCCCATGCGCGCCTGCGACGTCTCGTTGGCCTTGTTGATCGCGTCGTTGAACGCCACCAGCACCAGGTCTTCGAGCGTCTCGGCGTCGTCCGGATCGATCGCCTCCTTGGCGATCTTCACGCTCTTGACGCGCTGATCGCAGGTCATCTCGACGGTCACGCTGCCGCCCGCGGCGCTGCCGGTCACGACGGTGGTGGCGAGTTCTTCCTGCGCCTTGGCCATCTCGGCTTGCATCTTCTTGACTTGGGCCATCAGGTGCGCTTGATTCATGACTGTTGTTCCCGTTCGTTGAGATAGGTGAAGAGTGCGTCGGGGTCGTCGACGTCTGCGGCGACCGGTGCGGGCTGCGACGGGGCGGCCGGCGCATCGCCTTTTCCGCGCGCGTTGGCAGCGGCCTTCGGGGCCGCGTCGACCGAGCAGCGCACCGTCAGCGGCGCGCCGAGCACGTCAGCGATGGCGCGCTCGAGGAGGGGCACGTGCGGCTTGAGGATGTCGGCGCTCCAGACGTCGGGCATCTTGATCGTCAACACGCCGTCGGCGACGGCGTCGACGCTGGCGCGCGAGAGCGGTCCGCGCAGCGGCTGGCGCTCGCTCTCGACCTTGGTGCGGATGCTCTGCCAGGCCGCGCGGACCTTCTGCAAGGTCGGCGCTTCGCCGGACGCGAGCGGCGGCGGCGGCGCGGCCTTCGGCGGCTCGGGTTCGGGCACGAGCGCGCTGATCGCCGGTTCCGGCTTCGGCTTCGGTTCCGGCTTCGGTTCCGGCTTCGGCTTCGGCTTCGGCGGCGGCGCACCGCCTTCGAGCGCGGCCACGCGCGCCGCCAACGCGTCCATCGTCGGATCTTCTTGCGCCAAGACGAAGCGGAGCAGCGCCGACTCCAGCTCCAGACGCGGATTGCCGGAACTGCGCGCGAGCGAGGCCGAGTCCGAGAGCAGACGTAGGGCGCGCACGATGGTCGCTTGCGGCACGTCGACGGCGCGCGCGGCCGCGCGCTCCGCGTCCTCGGGCGCCAGATCGCGCGCGAGCAGCCCCGGATCGACCCGCGCCACCAGCAGGTTGCGGAACTCCGCGATGGTCGCGCGGATCAGCACGAGCATGTCCGTGCCGGCGTCGCTCGCCTCTTCGACCGCGTGCAGCGCCGCGGCCGCATCCCGTCCGATGGCCGCGTCGACCAGCGCGCGCGCGTAGCCGCGGCCGGTCGCCCCGAACGCGCGTTCCAAGGTCGCGACGTCGATCGGGCCTTCGGCAAAGGCCGCGGCCTGTTCGAGCATCGTCAGCGCGTCGCGCAATCCGCCGTCGGCCCGATACGCGATCGCAGCTAGGGCGGCGTCGTCGATCGGGATCTTCTCCGCGTCGGCGATCTCGCGCATCCGCGCGATCATCACCGGGATCGCGATCCGCCGGAAGGCGTAGCGCTGGCAGCGCGAGAGGACCGTGACCGGCAGTTTTTGCGGCTCGGTCGTCGCCAGGATGAAGATCACGTGCGGGGGCGGCTCTTCGAGCGTCTTCAAGAACGCATTCGCGCCCGGACCGGTGATCATGTGGGCTTCGTCGATGATGTAGATCTTGAACCGCA
>JANWKW010000188.1 GCA_025451135.1 Vulcanimicrobiia bacterium
CGCCGCGGCGGCGGTCGTCGCCGCCATCGAGTGCTTCTTACTGGTCCGTTCCGCGGCCGGTCGCCTTCGCGACAACGGCGCCGGCATCGCGCGCGCCGAGGCCGCTTAGGCGATACCGGCCGGGATCCGCATCTCGGTCACCGGCTGCGGCGTGTGCAGCGTCGCTCCGGTGGCGGCTTGGACTTCTTCGAAGGTCACGCCGGGCGCGAGTTCGCGCAGCACCAGGCCGTCCGCGGTCACGTCGATCGTCGCGAGGTCGGTGATGATGTGATGCACCACCCGCTTGCCGGTGATCGGCAGGTCGCACTCGCGCACGATCTTGTGCGCGTTGCCCTTGGCCACGTGCTCCATCATCACGATCAGCCGCTTCGCGCCGTGGACGAGATCCATCGCACCGCCCATGCCCTTGACCATCTTGCCGGGGATCATCCAGTTCGCCAGGTCGCCGGTCTCGCTGACCTGCATCGCTCCGAGCACGGCCAGGTCGATGTGGCCGCCGCGGATCATGCCGAACGAGAGCGCCGAATCGAAGAACGAGGCGCCTGGGAGCACGGTGACCGTCTCCTTGCCGGCGTTGATCAGATCCGGATTCTCCTCGCCTTCGAACGGATAGGGACCCATGCCGAGGATCCCGTTCTCGCTCTGCAAGGTGACCTTCACGCCCGCGGGCACGTAGTTCGGGATCAGGGTCGGCAGACCGATGCCCAGATTGACGTAGTGTCCGTGCGACAGCTCTTGTGCGAGCCGGGCCGCCAGCTGGGTACGCGTGAGCGCCATGCTAGTTCTCCCCTCGCTTGCGCGTCGTGACGCGTTCGATGCGTTTGCCCTCGGCGCCGACCTTCACGATGCGCTGGACGAAGATGCCCGGCAGATGCACCGCCTCGGGGTCGATCTCCCCGGGCTCGACCAGCTCCTCGGTCTCGACGATCGTGATCTTGCCGGCCATCGCGCAGAGCGGATTGAAGTTGCGCGTGGCGGCGTGGAAGATCAGGTTCCCTTCGGTATCCGCGATGCTGGCGCGCACGAGCGCGAAGTCGCAGACGATGCCCAGCTCGAGCACGTAGTCGCGATCGCCGAAGCGGCGCGTCTCCTTCGGAGGCGACGCGACCTTCACGCCGCCCTGCGCATCGTACAGCCACGGCAAGCCGCCGTCGGCGACCATCGTCCCCACGCCGGCCGGCGTATAGAAGCCGGGGATGCCGCAGCCGCCCGCGCGCAGGCGCTCGGCGAGCGTGCCCTGCGGCACCAGCTCGACCTCGAGTTCGCCCTTGAGGTACTGGCGCTCGAACTCTTTGTTCTCGCCGACGTACGATCCGGTCGTGCGGCGGATACGTTTCGCGTCGAGCAGGACGCCCAGCCCCCAGCCGTCCACGCCGCAGTTGTTGGAGACCGTCACCAGATCGGTCGCGTCCTGCTCGAGCAGCGCCGAGATCAGGTGGTGGGGAATACCGTTGAGCCCGAAGCCGCCGACCGCGATCGAGGCCCCGCTCGGAATGTCGGCGACCGCGTCGGCCGCCGAGGTGAAGACTTTGTCCATCACCGGGCAGATAGGCTGGGCCGCAAGCAAAACCCTGGTCCGGGACGAACCTCTCGCCCATGACCGTGCAGACACATGCCCACGCCTCCGACGAAGAGGCGATGATCCTGGACCTCGTTCGCGAGCTGGTGGCCGAGAAAGTCGCCCCGCGGGCCGCCGAGATCGACGAAAAACAAGAGTATCCCCGCGATATCAAGGAGCTCTTCGCGCAGAGCGACCTGCTCGGGATCCCCATCCCGACCGAGTACGGCGGACTCGGCGGCACGTTCTTGACCTACGTCAAGGTCGTCGAAGAGATCGCGAAAGCGTGCGCCTCGTCGTCGCTGATCGTCGCGGTCCAAGAGCTCGGCATGCTGCCGATCCTGATCGGCGGCAGCGAGGATCAGAAGAAGAAATATCTCCCGAAGATCGCCTCCGGCGAATGGATCGCCGCCTATGCGCTGACCGAAGCGGGCAGCGGCAGCGACGCGGCCGGCTCGATGCGCACGCGCGCGGTGAAGCGCGGCGATGCCTACGTGCTCGACGGCACCAAGATCTTCATCACGAACGGCGACGTCGCGGACGTGGTCTGCGTCTTCGCGGTGACCGATCCCGAGAAGGGCGCGAACGGCATCAGCGCGTTCGTCGTCGAGAAGGGCACCCCGGGCTTCTCGGTCGGCAAGCACGAGAAGAAGATGGGGATCCGCGGGTCTCCGACGGTCGAACTGGTCTTCGAGAACTGCGCGGTGCCGGCAGCGAACCTGATCGGCCCCGAAGGCGAGGGCTTCAAGATCGCGATGAAGGTGCTCGACAAATCTCGCCCGGGCATCGCCGCCCAAGCCCTCGGCATCGCGCAGGGCGCGCTCGACCAGGCCACCACCTACGCCCGCGAGCGGATCGCGTTCGGCAAGCCGATCGGCCATCAGCAAGGCGTCGGCTTCATGATCGCCGACATGAAAACGGAGGTCGAAGCGGCCCGGCTGCTGCTCTACGAAGCCGCCCGCAAGTGCGACGCCGGCGCCCCCGACGTCACCCTGTGGGCCGCCATGGCCAAGCTCAAATGCGGGGACGTCGCGATGTCGGTCACGACCGACGCCGTCCAGGTGCTGGGCGGCTACGGCTATTCGACCGAGTACCCGGTCGAGCGGATGATGCGCGACGCCAAGATCACCCAGATCTACGAGGGCACCCAGCAGATCCAGCGCCTCGTCATCTCCCGCAACGTGATCGGCAAGGGCCCAGCGCCGGCGCGCTAATCGACTTCTAATCTTCGGGCGAGGGCGGCCCCCCGGGAAAGCGAACGTCCGAGGCATCGCACACCGTTCTCACGGTGTGGGTGTTTCATCACGTATTCATTCTTAGGAGTTCCACTTTGAAGAAGATGCTCGCGTCGCTCGTCGCGGCCGCGTTTCTCATGACGGGCTCGGCCATGGCCGCTACCGCCACGAAGACCGCCGTGAAGACGACCACCGTCGCCAAGAAGCCGTCCGTCAAGACGGCCGTCAAGCCAGCCGTCAAGCCCGCCCCGAAGAAGCCGGCGGCCAAGAAGCCCGTCGCCAAGACCAAGAAGCCGACCACCAAGATGGCCGCGAAGAAGCCGGTCGCCAAACCGACCGCCAAGCCCAAGGCCAAGAAGCCGGCGAAGCCTGCGAAGCCGGCCCCGAAACCCACCAAGAAGCCGGCGAAACCCGCGAAGCCGGCCCCGAAAGCCACCAAGAAGCCGTAATCCGAACCGATCGGAACCAAAAGGAGCGCAGCACCAACTGCGCTCCTTTTCTTTGCGACATCTTCCTTTGCGGCATCGCCCGCCAAACGTGGAGCGACGCGGCTAAAGAGGGCTACCCGCCAAGCGAGATCGGCGCCCGCCCGAACAACGGCGGTATGAAGTGCCCGGCCAGGAACGAGATCGCGAAGACCGCCGAGCCCCAGGCCATGATCTCCAGGCCCCGCGCAAAGGGCGAGCGGCCCGCGAGGCTCGCGGCGTAGTAGCCGATGCCGAAGAGCCCGCACAGCGCGAGCCCGACGCTCACCCAAAGCGCGCCGTGGCCGATCGCCGGAATCGCGAACGGGAGGATCGGGAGCACCGAGCCGGCCGCATACGAGAGCGCCATCGCGATCGCGGGTCGGACGCTGCTCTCCTCGGCGACGCGCGGGTCGATGCCGAACTCGTCGCGCATCATCTCGTAGAGGAAGATCTCGGGATTCTGCACCAGTCGCGAGACGATCGTGTGGGCCTCGTCGGCGCTGAAGCCTTTGGTCTTGTAGTAGGCGACCTGTTCGGCGAACTCGCCTTGCGGATCGGCTTCGATCTCGCCCTTCTCCATCTCGATCGAGGCGAGCACGACGTCGCGTTCGGATTTCGCGCCTTGGAACTCGCCCACGCCCATCGAGAGCGAGCCCGCCAGCAGCGCGAGCAATCCGGTGATCACGACGGTCGCGTGATTGTCGGTGGCGGCGCCCAGGCCGGTGACGACGCCCATGGTCGTGAGCACGCCGTCCTTCGCGCCGAAGACGATCTCGCGGACGTCGCGCTGCTTCTGGAGCTGGCGGCGCTGCGGCGTGTCGGGGATGCGCGGCTTGACCGCGCGCCAGCCGGGCGTATCGACCACGATCGGGGAGTCGGGGACCTCCATCTCGCTCACGTCAGAGATTCGCCTTCCAGAAGCGGAGCATACGCTCGAAGAGCGTGCGGTGTTGGGCCAGACCGGCGATCGAATGCGTCTTCCGCGGATAGGGATAGAACCACACGTCGCTCTTCTTCGCGTCGATGAAGCGCTGCAACAGCGCGATCGAGTTGGCCATGTGCACGTTGTCGTCGGCCGTTCCGTGCTGGATCAGCAGAGGCCCGTTCAAACGCGCCGCGGCGTCGAGGACGGAACTGTCGTCGTAGGCCTTGGGGTCGTCTTTCGGGAGGCCCATATAGCGCTCGGTGTAGATGCTGTCGTAGAGATGCCAGTCCGTCACCGGCGCCACCGCAGCTCCCGCTTTGAAGAGCTTGGAGTGGGTCATCGCATAGGCGGTCTCGTAGCCGCCGAAGCTCCAGCCCCAGATGCCGATGCGCTTCGCGTCGACGTAGGGTAGCGTCGCGAGAAAGCGCGCGCCGGCTTCTTGGCCCGCGAGCGACGCCGGCCCGAAGGCCTTTCGCTCGAGACGGACGTGCGCGTCGCTGTCGATCTGCGACGCCGGCCCGTCGATGCTGAAGACGATGAAGCCGTTGCGCGCCAGCAGCTGGTGGTAGAGGGCGGTCTGGCCCCCGAACCCGTTCGCGGTCGTCGGCGCTTCCGGTCCGCCGTAGACGTAGACGACCACCGGGTACTTCTTCTTCGGGTCGAAATGCGGCGGTTTCAGCATCGTCGCATCGAGCGGGCCGTATTTCGACGGGACCGAGAGCAACCGGGTCGGCAGCAGTTCCGATGCCAGACGCGAATTCGGGCGCGCGAGCGGGATCGGCAGACCGTCGGTGTAGCCCAGGTCGACGGAATACGGATGATCCAGGTCCGACCGGGTGTCGACATATTTCGAATTGTCGGGGGAGAGCACGGCGACGTGGCTGCCGGGGAGCGGCGTGAGATCCTTCGGAGCGCCGCCGTCCAAGCGTAGTTGGAGCAGCGCTCGATCCCGTCGGGTCGGATAGGCGGCACTCACGTAGGCGAGACCCCGCCGCTCGTCGACTCCCAGGATCGAAAGGACGCGGTAGTCGCCGGAGATCTTCTTCCATCCGAACGATGCGGAACGGACGTAGGCGCCCGCGGTCCCATCGCGATCGAGCACCCAGACCGATTCGCCGTTGGCCAGAAAGCGCGGGAGCGGCATCACGTCCACCCACGACGCCGAACGCTGTTCGTCTTGCACGATCCGAAGGCTGCCGGTGATCGCGACGAAGGTCCGGTCGCTCTGAGCCCGATCGACGATCTCCGCGACGATCGTCGAAGACTTCGGCCGCCACCCGAACGCGGCCAGATATTCGTCTTTCGCACCGGCGTCGTAGACGAGCGCGTCGCCGGTGCCGTCGGCGTTGACGACGCGGAGCTGGGCGAGCGGATTCTTCTCGCCCGCGAGCGGGTAGCGCTGGTACGCGACGGTGTTGTCGGGCTCCAGGAAGTCGGTCAGCGGGAAGTCGGTGACGTTACGTTCGTCGAGCTGCAGGTAGGCGATCTGCGTACCGTCGGGCGACCAGGCGAAGCCGTGCGCGATGCCCAGCTCCTCGGGATAGACCCAGTCGAGCTCGCCCTGCAGCAGTCGATCCTCGACGCCGTCCGGCGTGATTTTGCGCGGAGCGGAACTCCCGTCGGCGGCGACGACCCAGACGTTGCCGGCGTGCGCGTAGGCGATGGCGTCGCCGTGCGGCGACCATTGCGGATCCGCCGCCTCGTCCGCCAGCTTGCGCAGCGTCCGGTCGGCGAGCGTGAAGACCGAGAGCGTGCCCTTGACGCTCACCGCGACGCGTTCGCCGTCGGGCGACCAGCCGGCGTTCGACGGCGACGGCGATCGCGGTCCGAACCGCACCGGCTCGAGGAGCGGGGTCGACGCGTGCGACCGCGCGTCGTAGAGATAGAGCGTCGCGGACGCGCCCGGATCTTGCGACGAGAGCGAATACGTGAATCGCGAGCCGTCCGGCGACCACACGATGCGGGTGGGGATGGCGCCCCAGGGCGGCGTAGCGCCGAAGACCGTATCGAACGAAAGCCCGGCCGCCGAGGCGGGCCCGGCGACGCCGAGCGTCAATGCGAGGAAGGCGGCGGCCCGAAGCGACTGCATGGCGCCGGGGTTCACCATCCGGGTCACGAATACCAGCGGTTGCTATGGCCGATCCGATGAAACCCGAGTTCACCGCCCAGAATCCGATCGTCGCCGCCGCGGAGAAGATCCGGGCGCGCCGCACCATCGATGCGGCCGCCGACGGCGGCGGAGCGTCGCGAGTGGCGTTCGACGACGCGGAATCCGGCCTGCGCGCGTTCTCCAAGAGCCTGGCCGATGGGATCGTCCGCATCAACGCGATCGTCGGCGAGCGCGACGGCATCCGGCAGGTCCGCCGGGAGAAGCCGCTGCGGCTGCGGATCCGCTTCAAGGACAAGCGCATCGCGCTCGATCTCGACGAGATGCACCAGCTCGTACGCATCGCGGGCCAGGGCTTCGATGGCGAGTATCAATTCGTGCCGAACGCCGACGTGCCGGCGCTGATCAACGTCTCGATCGTCTCGACCGAGGCCGGTTACGGCGACGCGGTCACCGCTTCGGCTTTGCTGAAGTCGATCGCGCATGAGGCCGAGCTGCCGCGGCCTTCGCACCTCGACCGGCAGGGGCCGATCGTCCTGTAGTCTTCTTCTTGAGCGCCTTAGCCACGATCGGCGCGCTCGGACAGATCTCCGCGACCGGGCACCGGCCGCACAGCGGCGTCGGCGCCTTGCAGATCTCGCGGCCGTGCAGGATCAGCCAGTGGTGCGCGTGCCGCCATTTCTCGCGCGGCACGAGCGCGGTCACGTCGGTCTCGACCTGACGCGGGGTGGTGCCGAGGGTGAGGCCGAGCCGGTGAGAGACGCGGAAGACGTGCGTGTCGACCGCGAAGGCCGCTTCTTCGAATGCGACCGACATCACGACGTTGGCGGTCTTGCGCCCGACGCCGGCCAGCGCCTCGAGCGACTCGCGATCGCGCGGCACCTGGCCGCCGTGCTTCTCCGCCAGGTCGCGCGCGGCGGCCACGATGTTCTTGGCCTTCATCCGGTAGAAACCGCACGACTTCACGATCTTCTCGACGTCGCTCACATCGGCTGCACCGAGCGCGCCGGCGTCGGGATAGGCGGCGAAGAGCGCGGGCGTCGTCAGGTTCACGCGCGCGTCGGTACACTGCGCCG
>JANWKW010000189.1 GCA_025451135.1 Vulcanimicrobiia bacterium
CGCTCGACGAGGCGATCTCCCAGCACAACGCGGTCGCCGCGACCGCGGCCGCGCTGCAGACCAAGCTCGACGCGATGACCGCGAATCGCGACGAGCACCTGTCGATGGGGCAGCACGCGGTCGAGCAGTACCGCTCCACCCGCGACGCGCTGGCGGCCGTCACCCAAGAGCGGGACGAAGCGCGCGCGGGGCTCGCGACCCGTGCCGAGCGGATCGGCGAGCTGGAGGTCCGCATCGCCGACCTGCAAGAGCGCGACGTCGCCCACCTGGACCGGATCGCCGCGCTCGAGGCCGAGCTCGCCGAGGATCGCCAGACGATCGAGGCGCTCGACGGGCGTATCGCCGCCTTCGTCACCAAGCAGAACGCCGACGCGGCGCGCGAACGCTCGCTGCGCGTCGCGGTCGCCAACCTCGAGACGCAGGTCGCCGGCTACTCCAAACACGTCGGCGAGCTGATCGACGCGCACGAGGTCGAGGTCGAGGACCTGCGGCGCATCGGCAAGGGTCTCGAAGACGAGATCTTCGACGCCTGGCGCCAGATGGAGCGCCTCGAGACGACCCGCGACGAACTGATCGGCGCGCTGGCCGAGATCGGCGAACGCTACGAAGACGAACTCGAGCGCAACCAGCGGTTGGGCGCCGAGGTCGCCCGGCTCGCGCTCGCGACCGACGACGCCGCCGAGGACCGCGAGCGCAACGAACATCTCGAGCGCGATCTGCGCGACCACGTCGCCCGCGCGGACGCGCGCGAAGCCGAGCTCTGCGAGGATATCGAGGCGCTGCGCCGGCAGGTCGAGGAGCGCGGACACGAGATCGCGCGGCTAGGCACGAGCCTCGAGGAGCGTTCCCAGGCGCTCAAGGCGCGGACGCGCGAGGCTGCCAAGCTGCACGAGGAGCTCGAGCTGACGGAGAGCCGCTTGATCCTCCAGGCCGAGGCCCTCTCCGAGGCGACCGAAAACGAGAGCCGGCGGTTGGCCAAGCTGATCGATGCCGTCCAGGGCGGTCCCTATTGGTCGCTTAAGCGGCTCTCAGACCGCTTCTGGGGGTACTTCAGTCGATAACGCTTGGTAGGCCGCGACCACCGAACGCGGATCGCCGTAGCCGGCCACGTCGCCCCGGTCGAGCCACAGCGCGGTGTCGCACCAGGCCTCGATCTTCGACGCGTCGTGCGTCACCAGCACGATCGTCTTCCCGCGATGCCGGAAATCCTCGATCGCGGCCAGGCACTTGCGCGCGAACGACTCGTCGCCGACCGCCAGCACTTCGTCGAGCAGCAGCACGTCCGGATCGACGCACATCGCGACCGAGAACGCCAGACGCATGGTCATGCCGGCCGAGTACGCGCGGATCGGCGCGTCGGCGAACTCGCCGATCTCCGAGAACGTCAGGATGCGCGGCATCAGTTCCGCGACCGCTTCGCGGCTGACGCCGAGCGCGAGCAGTTCGATGCGCGCGCTCTCGCGGCCGGTCAGGTCCGGATGGAAGCCGGTGCCGAGCGCGAACAGGGGCGCGACCGTCCCATCGACCACGATCCGTCCCTCGTCGGGCTGCAGGATCCCCGCGATGATGCGCATCAGGGTGGTCTTGCCCGAGCCGTTGCGGCCGATCACGCCGAGCATCGAGCCGCGCTCGACGCTGAAGCTCACGTTCTTGAGGGCGTCCACCACCGGACCGCCCGGCGCGCGCCGGATCGTGCGGATCACGAAGTCCTTGACGGTCGCGTTCTTGGGGATGTTCGGGAGTTTGAAACGTTTCGTCACGCTCGTGACGCGGATCGCATCGCTCATAGGAACTCGCTGAAAGATTCGCGGTAGCGTTCGAACACCCACTGCCCGGTCGCCAGCAGCACGAACCCGACGATCGCGGAGTACGCGAGCGACTTGAGATCCGGCATCGCACCGCCGTAGAGGATCGCCTGGAAGCCCGCGATGATGCCGGCCAGCGGGTTGAGCGCGAGGATGCCGGCCATCTGCGGCACGTGGGTCGCCACCAGCGACTGCGTGTAGAAGATCGGCGTCAGGAACATCAGCGCCGTGATCGCATAGGTGAGCAGCTCGTTGACGTCGCGATAGAAGACGTTGACGGTGGCGAAGAGCGTCGCGAGCCCCTGCAGGAGGATCAGTTCGACCAGCACGACCACCGGCAGCATCAGCAGCGACCAGCCCAGGTGCACGTGCAGCAGCAGGGCGACGATCGCGATGAACGGCAGCGAGAGCGCGAAGTTGACGCCGTTGGTGAGCACCGGCACGACGACCAGCACCTCGGACGGGAAGAGCGTCTTGCCCACGTAGAGCCGGCCGTCGAGGATCGAGGTCGCCCCTTGGGCGAGGCCGCTGGCGAACCACGTACACGGCACGATGCCGGCCAACAGGTAGAGCGGGAAGTTCGCCATGCCGTTCTTCAGGATGACCGAGAAGACCAGCGTGTAGACGCCCATGAAGAGCAACGGGTTGGCGAGCGTCCAGGCGAACCCGAGGATCGAGCCGCGGTAGCGAAGTCGGAGATTGCGCAGGACCAGTTCGTAGATCAGCCAGCGGTAGCGGTAGATCGTCGCGAAGTACTGATTCACGCGGAAATGAGGCCCTTCATCAGCGGCTTGGGGTTCAGCGCGCGTCGATGGTAAGCCTCTGCAAGACCGCGGAGGCGCGACCGCGAAATCCGCCCCCCATGCCACGCGATGCCGACTTGGACGAGCTCGAAGCACGTTCCATCTATATCCTGCGCGAAGCACGCCGCTGCGTCGCGCCGCTCGCCATGCTCTGGTCGATCGGGAAGGACAGCACGGCGCTGCTGTGGCTCGCTCGCAAGGCCTTCTTCGGCGCGGTCCCGTTCCCGGTCGTCCAACTCGACACCGAGATGGAGCTCCCCGAGGTCTACCAGTTCCGCGACGACATCGCGAAGGCGTGGGATCTGGACCTGCGCGTGGAGATGTGCCCGCCTGAGGCGAGCGTCGACCAGACGCTCCCGCCCGCCTCGCGAGCGGCCGCCCGCAAGACCGAAGGCCTCAAGAACCTGATCGGGCACGCCGGCTATAAGGGCGTGCTGGTCGGGATCCGTCGCGACGAGCAGGCCACCCGCGCCAAGGAGCGGGTCTTCAGCCCGCGCTCGTTCGGCAGCGACTGGGACGTGCGCAACCAGCCGTCGGAGTTCTGGAACCACTACACCACCGACGTGCCCGAGGGTACCCACCTGCGGATCCATCCGCTGCTGCATTGGACCGAGGTCGACATCTGGCGCTACCACGAGCGCGAGAACATCCCGTTCTGCGATCTCTACTTCGCCCGCGAGGGCAAGCGCTACCGGTCGCTCGGCGAGAAGAACATCACCGTCCCGATCGAGAGCAACGCGTCGACCATCGCCGAGATCATCGCCGAACTGGAGACGACGCGCGAGCCCGAACGCGCCGGCCGCGTGATGGACCACGACTCCGAGGATTCCTTCGAACGCCTGCGCACCGCGGGGTATATGTAGTGGATCGCTCCCTCCGCGTCGCGGTCCTCGGCCACGTCGACCACGGCAAGTCGACGACCATCGGGCGCCTGCTCCACGACACCGATAGCCTGCCCACCGGCAAGCTCGAAGAACTCGAGGCCATCAGCAAACGCCGCGGCGTCCCGCTGGAATGGTCGTTCGTGCTCGACGCCCTGCAGGCCGAGCGCGATCAGGCCGTCACCATCGATACCACCCGCGTGTGGTTCACGTGGAAGGACCGGCGTTACGCCATCATCGACGCGCCCGGTCATCGCGAGTTCGTGCGCAACATGCTCAGCGGCGCGTCCGAGGCGGACGCGGCGGTCTTGGTGGTCGACGCGATCGAAGGCATCGGCGAACAGACGCGCAGACACGCGCATCTCGCGCGGCTGCTCGGCCTGCGCCAACTGGCGGTCGCGATCAACAAGCTCGACGCGATCGGGTTCGATCGCGCCGGTTTCGACCGCTTGGCCGAGGACGCTCGCGCGTTGCTCGCGGGCCTCGGGCTCGAAGCCCGCGCGACCATCCCGGTCTCCGCGCGCGACGGCGACAATCTGGTGCACCGATCGGCGCGGACGCCGTGGTACGACGGACCGACGCTGATCGAGGCCCTCGATGCGTTCGAGAACCTCGACATGCCGGCCGAGAGTCCCCTGCGTCTGCGCGTGCAGGACGTCTATCGCATCGACGACCGCCGGATCGCGGTCGGACGCATCGAGAGCGGCCGCGTCGCGGTCGGCGATACGGTCGTGCTGCTGCCGTCCGGCGCGAACGCGACCGTCCGCAGCATCGATCGCTGGAACGCGCCGGTCGCCGAGGTCGCGATCGCGGGGGAGTCGATCGGGCTCTCGTTCCACGAACCGGTCTTCGTCGATCGCGGCGACACCATCGCCCACCCCGAGGGCGCTCCGCCGCTCGACTATGCGTTCCGGGCGGTCGTCTTCTGGCTCTCCGAGGCCCCGCCGGTCGTCGGCGAGTATCTGGTCGCGCAGTTCGGTCCGACCAGCGCGCGGGTACGCGTCGCCGGGATCGGGCGCGCGCTCGACACGTCGTCGCTCGCGGACGTCGCCACCGGCGCGGTCCCGCAGTACGCGATGCTCGAGCTCGACCTGCGCGGACGCGTCCAGCTGCCGCTCGACACGCAGGCCTCGCTGCCCGCGACCTCGCGTCTGGTGCTGATGCGCGAGACCGACGTGGTCGGCGGCGGCTTCGTCGAGAGCGTCGCGACGCGCGCCACCAACCTGCACCCGAGCGGCCATCTGGTCACGCGCGCCGAGCGCGAAGCGGTGCACGGACACAGGGCCGCGGTGCTGTGGATGACCGGTCTCTCCGGCGCCGGCAAGTCGACCCTCGCGATGGCGCTCGAACGGCGCCTCTTCGGCAGCGGCTACAACGCGTTCGTGCTGGACGGCGACAACATCCGCGCCGGGCTCAACCGCGATCTGGGCTTCGCGCCCGCCGACCGCTCCGAGAACCTGCGCCGCGTCGCCGAGGTCGCGGCATTGCTGGCCGAAGCCGGCACGATCGCGATCGTCGCGTTCATCTCGCCGATGGAAGCGGACCGAGAGCTCGCGCGCCAGGCGTGCGGATCGGACTTCAAGGAGATCTATATCTCGACCGACGTCGAGACCTGCGAGGCGCGCGACACCAAGGGCCTGTACGCCCGCGCGCGGGCCGGCGAGA
Organism: Vulcanimicrobiia bacterium; assembly: GCA_025451135.1. Classification (GTDB taxonomy): domain Bacteria; phylum Vulcanimicrobiota; class Vulcanimicrobiia; order Vulcanimicrobiales; family Vulcanimicrobiaceae; genus JALYSX01. The sequence goes on from JANWKW010000189.1 coordinate 5,155, forward strand.
TCGCGGACTTCACCGGCGTCTCGGCGCCGTACGAGGCGCCCGGTTCGCCCGACATCGCGATCCAGACGCGCGGACGCAGCGTCGACGAGTGCGTCGACGAGCTGCTGACGTTCGTGAAGCAGGCGGTCGCGCCGCACTAGCGGCGCGCGCGGACCTCGTCGTACAGGCGGCTGGGCGGACAGACCGGGACCTCGATGCCGTAGGTCGCGCGCAGGATGCGATTGCCGTCGCCGAAGCGCGCGTAGAGCCGGGCCAGGTCGTCGACGCCGAGGGGCTCGAACTTCCCGTCCCAATAGCGGCCGTGCGGCCGCAGCAGCGCCTCGGGGGCCTCGCGCTTATCGCGCATCAACTCGTCGAGCACGTCTTCGAAGGCGGGGTCGCCCTCGACGCTCCGGTTGGCGTACAGGTTCGACGCGACCGCGCGGAAGCCGACCGAGAGGTTTCGGCGCTCCCACGCGCCCAGCTCGGTCAGGTCGAGATCGCCGGCCTCCGGGACGAGCAGCCCGAGGAACTGCGCGATGAAATCCTCCGCCCGCGGAGCGTTCTCGTACGGCCGCACGATCATCGCGTCGCGGCCGAAGACGTCGGCGAAGGACGCGACCACGCGATCGTAGTCGACGTCGTAGGTGGCCTCGTTGTAGGTGACGGCGCCGTTCTCGAGCGCCTCGTCGAGGAACGCGTCGAAGGGTTCGGTCATTCCATGTTTGACGAACTCCACGTAGAGGGCTTCGAGCAGCATCGCCTGCGGACGGAAGTAGAGGATCGGGCGGATCCGCACGCCGATCGCCTCGGTCCGATCGCGCAGCAGGCGGAGCGCGTCGGGATCGCTCGAAAGCGGATAGAAGTTCTCCGACGAGACGACCGCCCGCTCCGGCGCTCGCTCCGCGAGCTCCGCGACGAGCGCGTCGAGGCCGCCTGCGGCGGGGTCCATCTGCTGGCCGCCGAGCTCGAAGGCGATGTTATGATGCCC
>JANWKW010000190.1 GCA_025451135.1 Vulcanimicrobiia bacterium
GATCCTCGCGCAGATTTTCGAGCAAGATCGAGGAGCGAGGAGGGAGCAACGCCATAGAGTTGTGACCGACGCAGCGACGACGAGCTTGCCGAAAAGCGGCCGAGGGCGGTTGCGGTGAACTGCTTCAGGGCTTACCTATACTTCCATGACGACGGGGATGATCACCGGACGGCGCTTGGTGCGATTGTAGATCGCCTTCGAGACGCCGTTGCGGATGTGTTCGCGGACGCTGTTCGGGTCGCGCATCGCCTCGACCGAGATCGAATCGATCATCGCGCGCGTCTCGGCCTTGAGCTCGTCCATCACCACGTCGGAGTCGGGCAGATAGAACACGCCCTTGGAGATGAGGTCCGGACCGCTCGTGATGCGGGCTTCTTCCGCATCGATCGCGACCACGACCATCATGATGCCGTCGCTGGCGAGCGCCTTGCGGTCGCGCAGCACCGACTCGCCGACCTCGCCGACGCTCGAGCCGTCGACCAGCACGTTGCCGCCGTACGTCTTGCCGATCTTATCGGCGTAGTCGTGGGTGAACTCGAGCACGTCGCCGTTCTCGACGACGAAGACGTTCTCGGGATGGACGCCGGTCTGGGTCGCCAGGCGGCCGTGATGCACGAGCATCCGGTATTCGCCGTGGACCGGGATGAAGTTCTCGGGGCGGACCAGGTTGAGCATCAGCAAGAGCTCCTCTTGCGAGGCGTGTCCCGAGACGTGCGAACGGCCGTCGGTGCCGTGGATGACGTTCGCGCCGAGCTTGTAGAGGTTGTTGATGGTCTTGCCGACCGACTTCTCGTTGCCCGGGATCGGGGTCGCCGAGATGACGACCGTGTCGCCCGCGACGATCTTGAATTTCTTGTGGTCGCGCACCGACATGCGCGTCAGGCCGCTCATCGGTTCGCCCTGCGAACCGGTCGTCATCACGACCACCTGTTCGGGCGGATAGTTCTCCACGTCTTCGATCTTGATCACGCTGGTCTGCGGGATCTTGAGGTAGCCGAGTTCGGTCGAGAAGTGCAGCACGTTCTGAAGCGAACGGCCGAGGAACGCGACCTTGCGCTTGAAGCGGACGGCGTGGTCGACGACCTGCTGGATGCGCGGCACGTTCGAGGCGAACGAGGCGACCACGATGCGGCCCTTGGCGCGCGAGAAGATGGTGGTGAAGGCCTCGCCGACGATCCGCTCGGAGAGCGTGTGGCCGGGGCGTTCGGCGTTGGTCGAGTCGGCCAGCATGCAGAGCACGCCCTCGTCGCCGACCCGCGCGATCGCGTTGAAGTCGGGCGGGCGGCCGTCGATCGGCGTCTGGTCGAACTTGAAGTCGCCGGTGTGGAAGATCGTCCCGACCGGCGTGCGGATCGCGAGCGAACACGCGCCGGCGACCGAGTGCGTGATGTGGATGAACTCGGTCTCGATGCTTCCGAACTTGATGCGATCGCCGGGCTGGACCGGCTTGAACGCGACGTCGCCGAGCTTGTGCTCGCGCGATTTGGCCTTGATCAGCGCGATCGAGAGCGACGTGCCGGCGATCGGCAGATCCGGGAACTCGCGGAGCAGATACGGGATGCCGCCGATGTGGTCTTCGTGTCCGTGCGTGACCAGCAGCCCGCGGAACTTGTGGGCGCGTTCGCGCACGTACGAGAAATCGTTGATGACCACGTCGACGCCGAACATCTCGTCGTCCGGGAACATCAGGCCGCAGTCGACGGCGACCATATCGTCGTTGGTCTCGATGACCGTCATGTTGCGCCCGATCTCGCCGCATCCGCCCAGCGGGATGACGCGGACGTAGGGCTCGGACGGCGGGGCGGGGACGACCAGGGTATCGGTGTTCAAAACGGCTTCGTATCTTTCGGGGCATGGCCGGGGCTTGGCGCGGCGGCCGGTTCGCGGGATGGACGGGCGGAGGTACCGCCGTGAACGCCCCTTACCGCACGGTCGCTGCTGCGACCTGGCTTCTCATCCTACTCGCTCGTCCGGCCGACGCCAAGGACAAACATCTTCATATGAAGACCCGGCCGGGGACGGCGGGGACGGAGCTCTACTCGCCGCGAGCGCTCCGACGCGCAAGGACCATCCTGCAATTGCGGCTGATGGAGCTTCGGGCCGAACGGCTCGAATGCGTCCGGGAAGCGGTCGAACGAGCGATTTCCGGCAAAGCGTCAGAGATATGGCACTGTGCGAAACAAAGCCAGGCCCCGCACGATAGGTGAGGAAAAGCGAGCGAGCCGGGCTTGACCTTCACGTAAGGTGAGGCCGTAGGCTTGCGCTTGTAAGTCGACATCGTGGAGGTATCGTGACCGAATCACCGCAGACCGCAGCTCCTAAGGCCAACGGCCTCGCGACGCTGCTCAACGTCATCGCCGCGCCGAAAGAAGCCTTCGAGACGCTGCGCGAGGCTCCGATGTGGGGCTGGGCCCTCATCGTCTCGCTGGCGTTGTTCGTCGTCGGGACGTTTCTCATGCTCCCGGCCATCCATCACGCGCAAGACGTGTCCTGGCCCGCACAGGTCGCCGCCAATCCGCGCCTCGCAGGCATGTCGGCAGAGTCGCTCGCCCAGGCGAAGAAATTCGGCGACATCGCGATCGGTTTCGCTCCGCTGTTCGTCATCGTCGGCATCTTCATCACGATGCTGATCCAGGCGCTCGTCATGCTCGTCATGAACGCGATCGGCAAGGGGAGCGGCACGTTCAAATCGTTTTGGGCGTCGGCCTGGAACATCGCCGTCGTCGGCGGCATCGACAGCCTCCTCACGGCGATCATCGTCGTGCTTCGCGGTCCCGATTCGTTCGACACCCAGACCGCGGTCCAAGCGGCCATGCCGAATCTCGGATTGCTGGCGGCGCACGCCGGGAAGCTCACCAACTTCCTCTCGGCCTTCACCCCGTTCAGCCTATGGGCCGGCTGGCTGATCGTCCAGGCGATGCTCTTCGTCGGCCGCACCCCGAAAGGCGTGGCGTGGGCGACCGGCATCATCTCGGTCGTCATTCCCGCGCTCTTCGCCCTCGCCGCGCCCGGCGCGAAGTAGTCCGCGTTCCACTCACCATGATCGGAGATCGGCGTTGAAGGTCGCTCGAACCCTACCCGCACTGGTCGTCGCCGGAGCGCTCGCATGCGTCCCGGCGATGGCCGCCGCACAGGCGCGGAGCTTGAGCCTGAGCGATGCGGTCGCATACGCGCTCGCGCATAACGCCGGCGTCGCCCAGCGAGCCGCCGCAGTGGCGACGGCCGACAACGCCCTCGCCCGTCAGAAGACCCAGACCTATCCCACGGTCAACGGTCAGCTCCAAAGCTTCCTGCAGAAGAGCAGCAACTACGGCGGCGGCTACGCCGTCATCGGCGCCTCGCAGCAGAACGTCACCAGTCAGAACACCGCCTCGATCGGGACGCAATACAATCTCAACGCCGGCGGCCTAGGTCTCATCCAGCTCGCCGAGTCGCAGGCCCAGGACGACGCCGCGAAAGCCGACCTCAAGCGCACCCAGGAGCAGATCGCCAGTTCCGTGACGACCGCGTTCTACGGCATCGCTCAGAAGGACGCGATCGTACGCGTCGACACCGCCGACGCGGCCTACCAGCACCAGCTCGTGCTCGACGCGCAGGCCAAGGAACGGGCCGGCGTCGCGGCCGGCGTCGACGTGCTGCGCGCGCAGGTGAACGAGAAGCAGAGCCAATCCGCGCTGCTGGCGGCGCAGTCGGACGCCCAGAACGCCCGCGAGACGCTCGCCCAGTCGATCGGTGCGCCGCTCGACGTGGACTTCGCCATTCCGGCCGCCATCGCGCAGCCGGCCTTGCCCGACGGTTCGATCGACACGCTGGTCGGCATCGCGCAGAACGCCCGCCCGGACGTCGCGTCGGCGCGCCTCGGCCTGCGCAACGCGCAGCTCGTCCGTCGCGGCTACACGCGGGAACTGTTCCCGACCATCAATCTGGGCGCGTCGTTCGGCAACCAGAACTCGCCGACGACGACCGTCTTCGAACAGAACGCGATCGACCAGCAGTTCGCGCTCACCAATCAGCAGCGCATCCTCAACGGCCTGCCGCCGTTGCCGCTCTCGGCCAAGCAGATCGTGCCGCGCGGGACGCCCGGCTACTGGCAGGTGCAGGCGGTAACGACCTTCACGCTTCCACTGGTCGACTACGGCGCGCGCCATACCGAACGCGTCAGCGACGACGCGGCGATCGCGAATGCCGACGCGTTCCTGACCTCGGTCTCGGGCCAGGCGGAACTCGACGTCCGGCAGGCCTACCGGTCGGCTCGGACCGCCCAAGCGCAGCTGCAGTTCGCCACCGACGAATCGACCCTCGGGCGCGAGGCCGCGCGCATCGCCCAGATCCAGTACCAGAACGGGATCATCGCCCTCTCGGACGTGGTCCAAGCCGAGCAGACCTCCGTCAAGGCGCAGTCGGATCTGATCGCCGCCCGCGTCGCTTACGTCACCGCCGTCGTGAATCTGCGCATCGCGCTAGGCACCTACGACGCCAATACCGCCGTCGCCGATTTGAGGTAGTAGTCCGATGCAAAAGCGAAACCGCACCCTCCTGATCATCCTCGGCGCGATCGTCGTGGTCATCATCCTGGCGGTCGCCTTGGGCGGCCGCAACAAACACGACGCGCTGGAGGTCAAGACCCAGAAGGTCGTGCTCGGCACGTTCGACACGAAACTGCCGGAGAGCGGTACCATCCAACACCCTGGCGTCCAGACGATTCCGGCGCTCGTGGCCGGCAATCTCGGCAGCATCTACGTCCGGGCCGGCCAGGCCGTCACCGCCGGGCAGCTGCTGGCCACCGTGCAGAACCCGACCCTGTCGTCGACCGCCGCCGGGTCGCAGGTCGATTACCAATCCGCCGTCGCGAACGTCTCGAGCGCCCAGGTGAACGAACAGAACGCGAAGGTCCAGTATCAAGCGGCCGTCGAGACCGCGAAGAGCAACTACGACGAAGCCCGCCGCATCTACACGGCCGACGCGAATCTCTATGCGAACAAGGCGATCGCGCGCAATCAAGTCGACATCGACCGCGCCAAGATGGACCAGGCCAAGGTCCAATACGACCAAGCCGTCCGCCAACTGCAGCTCGGCGCCGTATCGGGCTACGGGCAGAACAGCGTCCAGTACGCGCAGACTGCCGCCACCAAAGCCCAGATCCTCAACGCGCAGAGCCAAGAACAGCTCGGCTTCACGCGCATCGTCGCGCCCTTCGCCGGCATCATCCAGACCGTCGCGAGCCAGCCCGCCGACCCGCTGCGCAATTTGCAGCCCGGCGATCCGATCAGCGCCGGCCAGGCGATCTTCACCATCGCCAGCGGCAACGGATTCATCGTCAAGGCCCAGGTCGACGAACAGGACATCATCAACGTGAAGGTCGGCCAGAAAGCGGTCGTCACCGGCGAGGACTTCCCCGACCACAACATCGCCGGCCACGTGGCCGACATCGCGCCGGTCGCGACCAAGTCGACGGATGCGTCGAGCACGTCCAAGCAGGTCCTCACGACGATCGCGGTCGACGCGGCCCCCGGCTACCTCAAAGACGGGATGAGCGCGAACGTCGATATCTATACCACGCACTTGGCACATGTCGTGACCGTGCCCAATGCCGCGATCCTCACGGAGAAGGCGCGCAAGTACGTATGGACCGTGCGGGGCGGAAAGCTCCACAAGACGCCGATCAAGACCGGCGCCAACAACGAATCCGTGACCGTGGTCACTTCGGGTCTCGAACCGGGGGATCAGGTGGCCGCCGCGGCGAGCCCCACGTTCGTCGAAGGAAAGGCCGCGAAGGTCGCGACCGCACCGTCGCCGTCGGCCGGCGCGTCGGGCGCCTAAGCCTCGATGCTCCGCTACTGGGAATACGTCGGCGAGGCGATCGACGCGCTCTGGCGCAATCGGGCGCGTACCATCCTGACCATGCTCGGCATGATCATCGGCACGTCCTCGGTGATCGCCGTCTTCGGCATCAGCCGAGCGGCGGCGTCGGGCATCGGCACGACGATCGCGTCGTTCGGCACGCCGGGATCCTTCGTGGCGGTCGATAACCAGCAGAACTTCCCCCAGCGGGCCCAGATCCAGTATCGCGACATCGCCTCGATCGTCGCGCAGACCGAAGGCATCACCGCGTACGTCATGCCGCTCTACAGCACCACGTTCAAGGTGCGCGCCGGCAGCACGACCGGGTTCGAATCGGTGCAGTCGATCGGCGCGTACGGGCCGGCGGACACGCTGCCGATGCAGGAGGGCCGCAAGGTCGATCGGGCCGACATGGATTCGGCCGCGCGGGTGACGACGATAACCTCCGACATCGCGCTCAAGTACTTCGGTCAGGGCTCGGCGGTGGGCAAGACGATCACGATCAACGGCTCGCGCTTCTCCGTCATCGGCGTCTACAGCCCGCTCAGCGGCAACCTCTTCAACTCGCTGAGCGGGAGCGGCACGCTCTACATCCCCTTCAGCACCGCTCACGATATGATCCCCGGACCGGTCCAGGGCATCGTCTTCTATCAGGTCGACGGCGTGGATGCGGACGGCGCGATCGCCTCGGTCAAGAAGGCCCTCCAGCACATCCACGGGCCCCAGGCCGCCTACATCTCGCAGAACGGCGCGAGCGCGCTCGGGACGTTCCAGACCGTCCTGAACGTCATCGCGAACGGGCTCTCCGCGATCGGCGCGGTCGCCTTGGTCGTGGCCGGCATCGGGATCATGAACATCATGCTCGTCTCGGTGGTCGAACGCACGCGCGAGATCGGCATCCGCAAATCGATCGGCGCGAGCAAGAAGGACATCATGCTCCAGTTCCTCATGGAGGCGACCATCCTGTCGCTGCTCGGGGGCGGCACCGGCCTCGCGATCGGCCTGCTGGCGACGATCGGCGTGGCTTCGTACATCTCGGCGCAGTTGGGAGCCGCGATCATCCCGTATCTCATGCTCGTGAGCCTCGCGATCGCCTTCTCGATCACGATCGGGGTCGCGTTCGGGACGTATCCGGCCCTGCGAGCCGCCAACCTCGATCCCATCGAGGCGCTCCGTTCCTGATGCCGTACCTCGAAGAAGCGTTCCGCGTCCTGCTCGGCAACAAGGTCCGCTCGCTCCTCACGTTGACCGGGCTGATCATCGGCGTCGCCGCCGTCATCGCGATCCAAGTGCTCGGCAACGGCATGGCCGGTGCGGTCTCGGGCGCGCTGGGCACGCTGAACGATCACGCCTTCATCCTGTTCCCGAACACCCAGCAAGGCGATTTCCGGCGCGCCGCCATCCGCCTCTCCGAACTCGACGATATCAAGGCCACCGTCCCCGGTGTGGTGGAGGCGCTGCCGGCCGGACAGACCCGCGACCTCGTGCACGTGGGCCACGCCCAATACCGGCTGGGCGTCTACGGGGATTCGGATCAGCGATTCAACATCGTGCCCTTCTCGCAGGGCGCGGCGTTCACGCCCGAAGACGTGTCCGCCAAAGCGAAGGTCTGCATCCTCACCGACGCGGCCTACAAGAAGCTCTTCCCCGACGGCGGCGATGCGCTCGGCAAGAGCATCTACGTCGGCAACAGCCGGTTCGTGGTCGTCGGCGTGCAGGCGCCGCCGCGCACCGGTATCCTCAACGCGACCTTCGGCGGCGACGTCGCCATCCCGTACACCGCCTACATCGCCAAGTACATCCGCGGCGGCACGATCTTCGCAGCGCGCTTCGTCCTCTCCGACGACGCCCCTCTCGCCGAGACCGAAGCCGCGGTGATCAAGCGGCTGCGCGAGCTGCACAAGAACGACAAGAGCGCGCAATACCAGACCTTCGACAAGGCGTCGTTCGCCTCGGGGATCGGCTCGATCTTCGGCGCGATGACCATGATCGTGGGGCTGATCGGCGCCGTCTCGCTGCTGGTCGCCGGCATCGGCATCATGAACATCATGCTCGTCTCGGTCACCGAGCGGACGCGCGAGATCGGCGTCCGCAAGGCGATCGGCGCCACCCGGACCCAGATCCTCGCGCAGTTCTTCATCGAGGCGCTGGCGCTCTCGACGGTCGGATGCCTGATCGGTCTGGTCATCGGGCTCGCGATCGGGTGGGCGGTCAACACCTACGCCATCGTCAAGATCACCGGCACGATAGCGCCCATCCCGTGGGTCCAAGCCACCATCATCGCGGTCGGTTTTGCGACCGTGGTCACGCTCGCGTTCGGCACCTATCCCGCTTACCGGGCCGCAGGCCTGGATCCGATCGAGGCCCTTCGGTATGAATGACATCGCCATCGACATCCGCGACGTGACCCGGACCTACAAGATGGGCGAGGTCGAAGTCCGCGCCCTGCGCGGCGTCTCGTTCACCATCAATCGCGGCGAATACGTCGCGATCATGGGTCCTTCGGGCTCCGGAAAATCCACGATGATGAACGTGATCGGTTGCCTCGATCGCCCTTCGAGCGGCACCTATCTGCTCGACGGCACCGACGTCTCGAAACTCGACGACGGCCAGCTCGCCGAGATCCGGCTCAAGAAGCTCGGATTCATCTTCCAGGGCTTCAACCTGCTGGCGCGGACGGACGCCATCAAGAACGTCTCGCTCCCGCTCTTCTATGCGGGCGTGCCGGCACGCATCCGCACCGAGCGCGCCGTCGCGGTCCTCACCACCGTCGGCCTCGGCGACCGGACGCACCACAAGCCGAACGAGCTCTCGGGCGGCCAGCAGCAGCGCGTCGCGATCGCGCGCGCGCTGATCAACGATCCGACCGTCCTGCTCGCCGACGAGCCGACCGGCAACCTCGACTCCGCCACCAGCGCCGACGTCCTGGGCCTGTTCTCGAAGCTGCACGCCGAGGGCCGCACCATCATCATGGTCACCCACGACGAGGAGATCGCCGCCAACGCCGCGCGGGTCATCCGCCTACGCGACGGTCTGGTCGTCTCGGACGGTCCCTCGGGGCAAAAGATAGCCTAACCGAGGCCCCGAAGGACCGGGGCGATGAGCGTGGACTTCCTCGAGACCTCCGTGGCGCCGCATTTCGGGATCGAAGGCGAGTTCGCGCGCGCCGAGCCGTTCGGCTCGGGCCACATCAACAGCACCTACCTGGCCCACTACCGCGACGGGAACGGCGGGGCCCGGTACGTCTACCAGCGCATCAACGACGCGGTCTTCACCGACGTGCCGGCCATGATGCAGAACATCGCGCGCGTCACCGACCACGTACGTCGCAAGGTCGAGCTCGGCGATCCCGACGACGCCCACCGGCGCGTGCTCACGCTGGTGCCGCCGATCGTCCGGACCGACGCGGGCTACGACGCGCTGCGCGCGGAGGACGGCAGTTGGTGGCGCGCCTATCGCTTCATCGACGGGGCGCGCACGTACGATACGCTCGACGATCCGGAACGCGCCTATCGCGCCGCCAAGACGTTCGGCTGCTTCATCGAGATGCTGGCCGACCTCGGCGGCGAGCGCCTGCACGAGACCATCCCGGCCTTCCACGATACGCCCAAGCGCTACGCCGACCTCGTCGCGGCCGTCGAACGCGATCCGCTCGGGCGCGCGGCCGGAGTCCGCGACGAGATCGCGTTCTGCGAACGCAATGCCGCGCTCGCGAACGCGCTCGAGGACCTGCGCGCCGGCGGCGCCTCGCGCGAGTGCGTGACGCATAATGATACCAAGGTCAACAACGTGATGATGGACGACCTCACCGGCGAGGGTCTGTGCGTGATCGATCTCGATACGGTCATGCCGGGCCTCGCGCTCTACGACTTCGGCGACATGGTCCGGACGGCGACCATGCCGGTCGCCGAGGACGAGCGCGACCTCTCGCTGGTCGAGGTCGACGCCGCCATGTACGCCGCCGTCGCGCGAGGTTTCGTCGAGGGCGCGGGAGCGTTACTCGGCCCGCAAGAACGGGAACATCTGGTGACGGCCGGTCGGGTGATCACGTTCGAGTGCGGGATGCGGTTCCTCGCGGACCACCTCCTCGGCGACACCTACTTCCGGATCCACCGGCCGGGGCAGAACCTCGACCGGGCCCGCACGCAGTTCGCCCTGGTCGACTCGCTGACGCGCCGTGAGGAAGAGCTTCACACGAGTCCTTAACAAATCCGTGCTACCTTCTTGCGTAGACGGAGTAGTACCGAACGAACCCTCCCTTATGAGAATGTAAACTGAGAAAATGCTGAAAAATCGTGTGTTACCAACGGTGATCGTGGCACTCGTCGGCGCGATCGTCGGCTCGTTCTTGATGATGCTCTACGCGAGCACCCACTTCACCGGCGTCGCCGGCCCGAACAACACGCCGCCGGCGGTGAGCGCCGAAGCGTTGACCGGGGTCAGCGATCAGGACCGGATCGTGACCGCCGTCAAGCGGACGAAGGCCTCGGTCGTGGCGATCCAGCTCAACGTCAACCAGACGGTGATGCTCGATCCGATCGCACAGATGATGTACGGCCGTCAGAACGTCACGCGCCGCGGCCAGGCGTCGGGATCCGGCTTCGTCTTCGATTCCAAAGGCGACATCGTGACCAACGCGCACGTGGTAACGCCGCCCGGCGGCGGCCAGGTCTCCAAGCTGACGGTCGTCTTCGCGAACGGTGACAAAGTACCGGCGCACGTGGTCGGCCTCTCTCTCGGCGCGGACGTGGCGATCATCCGGGTCGATAATTATAAGAAGCTGCCGCCCGCGCTCGACTTGGCCGATTCCGACCGGCTCCAGGCGGGCCAGTGGGCGATCGCCATCGGCGAGCCGTACGAGCTCCAGAACAGCGTGACGGTCGGGGTCGTTTCGGCCTTCGATCGGGAGGAGCAGGCCCAGAGCGAGAACGGCACCTACGACTTCAAGGGGCTGCTCCAGACCTCGGCGCCGATCAACCCGGGCAACTCGGGCGGCCCGCTGCTCGACATGGACGGCCGGGTGATCGGTATCAACCAGTTGGTCAACTCCCAGGCCCAGGGCATCGGCTTCGCCATCCCGTCGAACACCGTCAAGAAGCTGGCCGAACAGCTGATCGCCAACCCGGGCGTCCACCAGGGTACGAATCAGGCCTTCGTCGGCGTCATCATGGGCCAGATCAACGCCGGCTTCCGCAACCAGACCGGATACAACGCCTCGAGCGGCGTCGGCATCGGGGGCGTCCTCGGCGGTTCGCCCGCCGACCAGGCCGGCATCCAGGGCGGCGACGTGATCCTCTCGGCCGACGGCAAGACGTTCAACGACGTGGCCGCGCTCCAGAAGTACATCGAGAGCAAGAGGCCCGGCGACACGATCCGCTTTCAGATCTGGTCGCAAGGCGTCAAACGCATGGTCGACGTCAAGCTGACGGAGAGACCGGCCGCCACCCAGTCCTACCAGAGCCCGGGCGGCCAGAACGGCCAGCCCCCGCAAGACGGCCAGGACGGCCAAACCCAGCCGTAGTTCGGCACGCGAAACGAGGGCGCTCCTGCAACCGCGGGGGCGCCTTTTGTGTTTGGAACAACGAGGCCCCTATCGAGTAAGATAGTGGGTACCACATCCTCGTAGTTCGGTAAGCGGCAAGGCCCGATGGCGAAAGCCTGACGGATGGTCCACGAGCTCGGAAAGAGAGACACGATACATGGCTAAAGTGGTCGGAATCGACCTCGGCACGACGAACTCCGTCATCGCCGTAATGGAGGGCTCGTCGCCCACCGTCATCCCCAACGCCGAAGGTTCGCGCACGACTCCTTCGGTCGTGGCCTTCACGAAGACCGGCGAACGTCTCGTCGGCCAGCTCGCCAAGCGTCAGGCCATCACCAATCCGGAACGCACGATCAGCTCGATCAAGCGCCACATGGGCGAAGGCTCGCACGTCGTCAAGATCGACGGCAAGGATTACACCCCGCAAGAGATCAGCGCGATGATCCTGCAGAAGCTCGTCAACGACGCGAGCAGCTATCTGGGCGAGCGCGTGACCAAAGCGGTCATCACCGTTCCGGCGTACTTCAACGACGCTCAGCGTCAGGCGACCAAGGACGCCGGCAAGATCGCCGGCCTCGAAGTGCTGCGCATCATCAACGAACCGACCGCGGCCGCGCTCGCGTACGGCCTCGATAAGAAGGCCAGCGAGACGATCCTGGTCTGGGATCTGGGCGGCGGCACGTTCGACGTCTCCATCCTCGACGTCGGCGACGGCGTGTTCGAGGTCAAGGCGACCAACGGCGACACGCACCTCGGCGGCGACGACTACGACGCGCGCATCGTGGAATGGCTGGCGTCCGAGTTCCGCAAGGAGCAAGGCATCGATCTCTCCGGCGACAAGCAGGCCATGCAGCGCCTCACCGAAGCGGCCGAAAAGGCCAAGATCGAGCTCTCGTCGGTGGTGACGACCAGCATCAACCTGCCGTTCATCACGGCCGATCAGAACGGTCCAAAGCACCTCGACATCACCCTGACGCGCGCCAAATTCGAAGAGCTGACGGCGGACCTGACGGACCGCTGCATCCAGCCGTTCAAGAGCGCGCTCGCCGACGCCAAGATCGACATCTCGAAGATCGACGAAGTCGTGATGGTCGGCGGATCGACCCGCATGCCCGTCATCCTCGAACTCGTCAAGAAGCTGACCGGCAAAGAGCCGAACCAGACCGTCAACCCGGACGAAGTCGTCGCCATCGGCGCGGCCATCCAGGGCGGCGTGCTGGCCGGCGAAGTGCGCGACGTCGAGCTGCTCGACGTGACCCCGCTCTCGCTCGGCCTCGAGAAGTTGGGCGGCGTGATGACGACGTTGATCGAGCGCAACACCACCATCCCGACCAAAAAGTCGCAGGTCTTCACCACCGCCGAAGACGGCCAGACGTCGGTCGACATCCACGTGCTCCAGGGCGAACGCCCGATGGCGCAGGACAACAAATCGATGGGACGCTTCCGCTTGGAAGGCATCCCGGCGGCGCCGCGCGGCATCCCGCAGATCGAAGTGACGTTCAACATCGATGCCAACGGCATCGTCAACGTGAACGCCAAGGATCTCGGGACCGGCAAGGAACAGCAGATCACGATCACGTCGTCGACCAACCTCAGCAAAGAGGAAGTCGATCGCATGGTCAAGGACGCCGAGCTCCAATCGGCCGCCGACAAGGCCAAGAAGGACGAAGCCGAGGTCCGCAACCAGGCCTCGAGCCTGATCTACTCGACCGAGAAATCGCTCAAGGAGGTCGGCGACAAGCTCGATGCCGGCGCCCGCGCCGACGTCGAAGCCGCCCTCGGCGAGCTCAAGACGGTAAGCGAGAACGGCACGGTCGATCAGATCAAGCCGGCCGTCGAGAAGCTGCAGACGGCGTCGTACAAGATGGCCGAACTGCTCTACAAGGCGACCGCGCCGGAAGGCGCGTCCGAGAACGGCGCGGCCAACGGCGCCGCCGGCGAGAGCGCGGAGCAACAGGCTCCGCCGCCGGAAGACGTGATCGACGCCGAGTTCAAAGAGAGCAAATAGGCTCGGACGAGCACGATGAGCGTATTCGATGAAGACGTCTCCGCAGACGTCGCCAACGAGGGGACGCCGGCCGATGCCGGCGTCTCCGCTCCTGCGGAAGATCCCGCCGCGCTGCTGAGCGCGGCCAACGCCAAGGCGGACGAGAACTACAACAAGTTCCTCCTCGCCATGGCCGACTTCGAGAACTACAAGCGCCGCATGCAGCGCGACATCGAGGGCATCGTGACGCACCACCGTCGCACGCTCCTCGAGCGCTTCTTGCCGGTGGTCGACAATCTCGAGCGCGCGCTGGCGGTCGAATCCGACAACGACGGCTTGCGCACCGGTGTCGAGCAGACGCTCAAGGGCTTCGAGGGCGTCCTCGCGGCCGAGAACGTGCGCGTCATCGACGTGCTCGGCAAGCCGTTCGATCCCAAGACCGCCGAGGCGATCGGCACCGCACCGGCCGAGGACGGCGTCGCGGCCGACACCGTCGTCAAAGTCGCGCAGAAGGGCTATACCATCGGCGAAGAGCTGCTGCGTCCCGCATTGGTGATCGTCGCGACCAGCGCGGCATGAACTACAAGGACTACTATGCCATTCTCGGCGTGCCGAAAGGCGCGCCCGAGAAGGACATCAAGTCGGCGTATCGCAAGCTCGCGCGCAAGTGGCATCCCGACGCCAATCCGGACAATCCGAAGGCCGCCGAAGAGAAGTTCAAGGAACTCTCGGAGGCCTACGAGGTGTTGGGCGACGCCGACAAGCGCAAGAAGTACGACGTGCTCGGATCGGACTGGCAACAGGCCTCGCGACAGGCCGAGCAACAGCGCCGCTACCGCACGCAGCAGGACCAGACGTTCTACGATTTCGGGAACTTCGGCGGAGGCCAGGCGGGCGGAGGCCCGAGCGGGTTCTCGGATTTCTTCGACATGTTCTTCACCGGCGTCGGCAAGCGCGGCGCGGCCACGCAAAGCTCGGCCTTCTCGAAACGGGGGCAAGACTTGGAGACGACCATCGAACTGAGCCTTCGCGACGCGTACGACGGCGGCAAGAAATCGGTCTCGCTGCAGCTGGAAGACACGTGCTCGCGCTGCCGCGGCACCGGCACCGTCGACGGACGGCTCTGCCCGGTCTGTCACGGCACCGGCCACGTCTTGGCCTCGAAGAAGTTCGAGGTGACGATCCCCAAAGGCATCGGCGACGGTCAGCGCATCCGCCTGCAAGGGCAGGGCGGCGCCGGCACCGGCGGCGGCGCGAACGGGGACCTGTTCCTTGTCGTCACGCTGGCCGAGGATCCGACCTACAAACGCAAGGCCGACGACCTGTACGTCGACCTCCCGGTCAACCTGTTCGATCTCGTGCT
Source organism: Vulcanimicrobiia bacterium (assembly GCA_025451135.1). Taxonomy (GTDB): domain Bacteria; phylum Vulcanimicrobiota; class Vulcanimicrobiia; order Vulcanimicrobiales; family Vulcanimicrobiaceae; genus JALYSX01. Next base: position 14,734 of record JANWKW010000190.1, read on the forward strand.
CGGCGGCGAGGTGAAAGTCCCGACGATGGCCGGGCAGGTCTCGATGACGATCCCGGAAGGCACGCAGAACAACCGGCTGCTCCGTCTTTCCGGCAAAGGCATGCCCAAGGTCAAGGGCGGCGGTGCGGGCGACCAATACGTCCGCTTGATCGGCCAGCTCCCGCAGAACCTCAGCGAGAAAGAGCGCAAGCTCTTCAGAGAACTCGCCGCCATCCGTAACGGGAAGAAGTAGCGATTCTTCTTCGCTAAGGTTTGCGCAGCGTGATCGTGTTCGCGTTCGGGTCATCCCCGCCCGGAAGCGCCGCGGACTCGATGTCGAGCATCCCACGTTTGACCGTTCCGTCGCGCCACTTCGCGATATAGTGGTAGTCGCCCGAGACCTGCACGATCGGTCCCGACACCTCTCGCCAATGCGCGCAGCGCGCCGTATCGTTCGGATCGATCCGCCGCACGCGGCAAAGCTCGTAGAAGAACGACGGAATGATCACGACCCGGGTCGCCGTCGGCTGGGTTATCAGCTTGACCGGCACCTCGCCGCCGCCGCAGCCCTCGGGACCGGTGATGATCTCCGGGAGGCGCGGATGTTTCTCACGGTACGCCGTCAGCACCCGTCGTAGACCGTCGAATTTCGACTGAGGGCTCTTCTCCCAGATATTGAAGGGATCGACGCTCGCGGGGACACGCCGGGCAGTCGCGACGATCGACGCTTCGTAGCTAGAGACCCACGGCCGCCAAACCCGTTCGGGATAGCCGATCCGAGGGAGCTCGTACTCCCAATAGAAGACGCCGCCTGCGAGATCCGCATAGAAGGCCGTGCGCGGGGCCGCCCCGCCAGAGGTGAACTCCGGAGGCTCGCATTGCGTCAGGGAATAGTAAGCATCCGGGCTATTCGAGCCGCCGAGATCTTCCTTCGCTAGCCGGCTCCGGAGCACCAGCGCTGCCGCCCGCTTTGCATCGGCGTACGAAGGCTCGCCGGCGACGCTTCGCGTCGGCGCGAGCGCGAGACCGACCGCCAAAACGAACGCCAAAGCGACGATCCGCCTCACGGTTTCCTCAGCGTGATCGTCCCGGCGTCCGCGGCGGACTCGACGTCAAGGATGCCGCGTTTGACCGTGCCATCGTGCCACCGCGCGACGTAGCGGTAGTTGCCCGAGACCTCTACGATCGGCCCCGTGACTTCGCGCCAGTGCGCGCACCGCGTCGTGTCGTTCGGGTCGACCTTCTGCACGCGACAGAGTTCGTAGAAGAACGCCGGGATGATCGAGACCTGCGTAGCCGCCGGCTGGGTGATCAATTTCACCTCGATCTCGCCGCCGCCGCATCCGACGCCGTCCGCAGAGGTCCAGAGGGCGTGCGGATGTACGCGGCGATATGCGGCCAAGACATCCTGCAGCGAGCGTCGCTTGGAATCGATCCGGGCGTTCCATGCCGTCAAGCTGCTCTTGGAACCGGAGGCGCGCCCCCCGAAGCTCGCGACGGCCTCGAAGCGTGAAACGGCCGCGCTCCACGCGGTTCTGGGATAGCCGAGGCGCGGAAGGTCCGCTTGCCAGGTCAGGACTCGATCTGCGATGTAAGCGTAGGCCTCGACCGCCGGCGCGGCCCCGCCCGTGTAGTCGGGCGACTCGCACTCATCCAATCCGTATCGCCCCATC
>JANWKW010000191.1 GCA_025451135.1 Vulcanimicrobiia bacterium
GACCCCCATCCGCGCGAGCGTGCGATCGCAGGCCGCGATGGTGCCTTCGTAACTGCCGTTGCTCGGCAGCACCTTGCTGGTGAGGAAGAGCGCGTCGCGCGGCACGCCCGCCAAGAACTCGCCGAGCTCGCGCTCGACCTCGCCGTTACCGTACATCTCGGCGGTATCGATGTGGGTCATCCCGAGCTCGATCCCTCGCAGGAGCGCGCGCTTGGCCTCGGCGCGCGCCGCGCCGCTCTCGGGAAGGTTCCAACTGCCCTGGCCGACGACCGCCACGTCGACACCGGTCGCCCCGAATGGTTTTACGATCAACGTTCCGGCTTTCTAGAAGAACGCGAACGCGTCGTCGCGCGCCGCGTAGGCGAGCAGTCCGCCGCGCAGGTGGCGGATCCGGCGGAAACCCGCGTCGCGCAGACGCTGCGCCGCCCATAGCGACTTCTGGCCGACCCGGCACGCGACGACGTACGTCTTGGCGGTGTCGAGTTCGTGCAGGCGCGCCTCCAGCGCGGAGGCGGGTATGTGGATGGCGCCGTCCAGCACGCCCAGCACGGCTTCGTGCGGCTCGCGCACGTCGAGCAGGGTCGCGTCCGCGAGCGCCTCGTCGAGCCCCTCCGCATCGATCTCGTCGACGTCGCGCGCGTCGTCCTCGTCGAGGGTCTCGCGCGCATCGCGGATGGTCGGCTCGTTCCCGCACAGCGCGCATGCCGGATCGCGCTCGAAACGGATCTCGCGCACGCGCGCGCCGAGCGCGTCGATCAGCAGCACCCGGCCGATCAACGGCTCGCCGATCCCGAGCGCGAGCGTGAGGGCTTCGTTCGCCTGCCAGGTGCCGACGATTCCCGCCAGCACGCCGAGCACCCCGCCCTCGGCGCAGGACGGCACGCTGCCGGGCGGCGGCGCTTGCGGGAACAGACACCGGTAGCACGGTCCGCGCGCCGCGTCGAAGACGCTGACCTGCCCGTCGAATCGGAAGATCGACGCGTAGACGTCGGGCTTGCCCTCAAGCACGCAGGCGTCGTTGATCAGGTACCGGGTCGAGAAGCGATCCGTGCAGTCGAGGACCAGATCGTAAGGACGCACCAGTTCGCGCACGTTGCCGTCGCGGGCCCGGACCGGATACGGGTCGACGTTCGTCTCGGGATTGATCGCGAGCACGCGGCGCGCGGCGGCCGCGACCTTCTTCTCCCCGATGTCGGCGGTCGCGAAGATCGTCTGCCGCTGCAGATTGGTCAGGTCGACCACGTCGTCGTCGACGATGCCGATCCGGCCGACGCCGGCAGCCGCCAGATATTCGAGCGCCGGCGATCCCAGTCCGCCGGCCCCGATCACCAGCACCCGGGCGGCGCGCAGGCGTCGCTGACCGGCCAGTCCGACGTCGGGGATGAGCAGATGGCGGCTGTAGCGGCGCAGTTCGCGCGCGCTCAGCCCCGCGGAAACAGCTCGTTCAGCCACTGCAGCAGCGTTCCGCGCGCGTTGTCGCCGGCGTAGGTGTGATCGCTCTCGACGGTCTCCAAGCTCTTCGGTTCGGGCGCACGTCCGTAGAGGTCTTCGACGCTCGCGCGGCTCACCATCGCGTCCTTCTCGGCCGCGACGAAGAGCAACGGACGGCCGGCCAGCGACGGCAGCGCGGCGTCGTAGCGCGCGTCGATCCCGCCGACCAGCTCCGGAAGCGAGACGCCGTCGACGTAGCCGCTGCGGAAATCCGTCGCCCCGACGTTCTTGAGGGCGTCGATCGCGGACGGGCGGCCGTAGCCGGTCGCGATCGCGATCGCGCCGGCCACCTGCGGATCGGCCGCCGCGGTCAGCAGCGCGGTCATCGCGCCCATGCTGTGGCCGGCCGTGAGGAGCGGACCCGGCTGCTGCGCGCGCGCGTGCGCGACGACGGCGCTCATCGCGTCGACGCAGTCGTCGACGCCGCGCAGCTCGCCGCCGCTGGCGCCGAGCTTGTGCCCGGGAAAATCGAGGCTGTAGACCGCGAACCCGTGGCTCGCGAGGAACCCGCACATGAAGTCGAGGTTGTGTTTGCTCGACGAGTAGCCGTGCCCGACCACGAGGGTGACGCCGCGCGGACGACGGGCCTCGTAGGCCAGGACCGCGACCTCGTTGCGGAGCGCGCGGACGCGATCGAGCCGGACGTTCACGCGCGCGTCTCGCCGTCGCAGGCGTTCTCGCGCCACTCGGCGGTGCCGTCGGCGAACGTCTCGCGTTTCCAGATCGGCGCGCGTTCCTTGAGCGCGTCGATCGCGAACCGGCACGCCTCGAAGGCGGCGGCCCGGTGCGCGCACGCGACCGCCACCACGACGGCCGTCTCGCCGATCGCGAGGCCGCCGATCCGGTGGTGGATCGCGACCGCGCAGTCGCCGTAGCGTTCGTTCGCCTCGCGCGCGATCGTCTCGAACGTCGCGATCGCCATCTCGGTCTGGGCCTCGTACGCCAGGCCGCGCACCGCGCGTCCGTCGTCGGCCCGCGCGCGCACGATGCCGGCGAAGGTGACCGCGCCGCCGCGACCGTCGTCGCGCACCAGCGCCTCGATGGCGGCCGTATCGAGCGGTTCGGCCGAGATCGCGAACCGGTTCATCCGCCGCCGGCCGGCGGGAGCAGCGAGAGTTCGTCGCCGTCGTGGAGCGCGCGGTCGCCGCGCGCGATCGCGCCGTTGCAGGCGATCCGGGTGGATGCGCGCAGCGCGGCGACGGCGGGCGTCCCGGTCGCGATCGCGCTCCAGGCATCGTCGACCGTCGCCGCGTCCGGCAACGCCACGGAGCGCTGCGAAAAGCCGAGCAGTTCGCGCAGGCGCGCGAACGCGACCACGCTGACGGTCATCAGTATCCGCCGAGGTCGGTGGTGTAGCCGCGTTCGGCAAGCCACGCGCGTGCGGCCGCGTGTTTCGCCGCCAGATCCAGCCGGTTGCAGATCAGCTTGTGCAGCAGGACGTCCCAGAAGTGGTCGTCCTGTTCGTAGACGTCGTCCGGGATCTGGTTCTCGACCCGCGAGAACTCGCGCAGCCGTTGCGCGTCGCCGCTCTCGAGGATGGCCCGCAGGTCGGCGTCGTAGTCGGGATTGCTGCTGGACTGCATCAGGCGATCGTGCTCAGGCGCTCTTGCGGGCGTCGCCCGAGAGGACGTAGCGTTCGATCGCCTCGGCGACGCCGTCTTCGTCGTTGGTCGCGGTGTGGACCGCGATCGCGTCGCGCACTTCCGGCAGGGCGTTGGCCATCGCCACGCCCAGGCCCGCCCACTGCATCATCGGCACGTCGTTGCGCGAGTCGCCGACCGCCATCACCCGGTTCGCCGGGATCGCATACGTGCGGCACAGCTCCGCCAGCGCGTGCTGTTTGGTGGCCTCGCGGCTGGTGATCGCGAGTTCCTCGAAGCTTCCCCAGGACTCGTGTTTGATCGCGAGCGGCATGTCGCCGAAGTTCGCGCGCACGGCCTCGACCGCCTCGGCGCCCAAGAACCGGATGAAGGTCGGCGCGCTCGCCAGGACGTCCTCGAAGTGGTCGATCTCCGCCCAGCCCGGCCCGGTCATGTCGGCCATGTAGACCTGGCTCTCTTTGAGGCGGTAGAACTTCTCATCGGTATAGACGGCCGCCGAGAGCCGCCGGCGCTCGCCGAACTCGAGCAGCGGAACGGCGTACTTGAGCGGGACGGGGATGTGGCCGAGCACCTTGCCGGAGAGGAAGTCCTTGGTCAGCGCGCCGTGGGCGCAGATGATCGGGACGTTGAGGCCGAGGTCCCGGGCGATCCGCATCGGCGTGTCCGAACCGCGTCCGGTCACCAGGACGACGCGGACGCCGGCCAGCAGCGCGTCGGCGACGGCGCGTTGGTTGCGCGGCGAGATCTGCTCGTGCGAATCGAGCAGCGTGCCGTCCAGGTCGAGGGCGATCAAGTCGAAATCAGACACCGACCCTATCTTACCCCGTCCGTCAACCGTACTAGGGAGCGAAGCGACGATCTTGACCCGGGATTCGTTGCGTAGTCGAGGAACCATGATAACCATGAAACGCCTAGCCCTGACGCTCGCCCTCGCCGCCATCCCGATGGCCGCCTCGGCGCAGGCGGGCAACTGCACCAAGGAGACGCTCCCCGTCCGCGGCACGCCCGTGACGGTGAGCTACTGCGTGGCGAGCAGCCACCCTGCGCCCGGCAGCGAGCTTCTGGTCACCGTGGCGGCCACCTATAGCGCTCCCGGCGGCTCGTTCACCGAGGAACCGGTGCTGCATTTCATCTCCGGCGAGGGTCCGTCGCGCGTGATCGAAAACGTCGACCTGGCTAAGCTCGGCTCCCGCGGGACGCTCCACCTGACCCTGATCTACAAGGGCAACCAGGTCGCGATCGAGTCCGCCCTGCTCACGCCCGGCGCCATCACCATCAAGTAGTGTCCCTCGAGCTGATCACGACGCTCTCGGCCGTGGCGACGTTCGTCGTCATCGCCGCGACGGCGGTCGCCGCGATGGTGCAGCTGCGCCATATGCGCGCCGCCAATCAGGTATCGTCGCTCAGCACGTTTCTCGACGACTTCGAAGGACCGAAATACCGTGAGGCATTCGACTTCGTCCGGACCGATCTGGCCAAGCGGCTCGAGGATCCCGCGTTCCGTCGCGAGATCCGCGAGGGAAGCCTCGACCGGCGCAGGCACCCGGAGATCACCGTCTGCAATCTCTTCGAGCAGTGGGGACTCTTCGTCCGCATCGGCGCCATCGACATCCGATTCATGGAGGCGTTGAAAGTCGCGGGCGGATTCTGGGATCGGCTCGAGCCGGTCGTCGCGATCAGCGCCGAACGGACCGGCGGCGTCAACATCGTCTTCGAGAACTTCGAGTATCTCGCGATCCAGGCGCGCAAGTGGTTCGCCGAGCACCCGAACGGGACGTTCCCGGCCGGTACCGCGCGCCTGCCCTTGAACGACCCCTGGAAAGACCGGGACCGGACACCCTTGCCGTAAGGTGCAACCCCGGGCAAAAGTGGGGTATTCTAGGGGTCGAATGCGACGACGCTACATCGCTTTTGACTGCGCGAAGATCCCCGACGGTTGTACCGGCGGTCGGGGCTAGGAGAACCATGGCCTGTACGGCGTATAGCCCCGACCTCTCGCCTGCGGAGCGCGCGCGCTTCCTCTACGATGCGATCCCGCCCGGCCTCTTCAAGGTCGAGAACGCGGAAGACCGGATCGCCTGGCGGATCAGCCCCGAACCCTTCGCGCTCGATCCCGCGACGATCGAGAAGCTGGAAGTGATCGGGCGCGACCTGGCGGCGTTCTACCGGGCCCTCAATAGTCTCTACAACCGAAGCGCGCGCGGCACCGCGCCCGCCTTCATCGCCGAATATCTGGATCGCGGCAAGCCCGAGCACGTCGTGCGCCTGGCCCGCCAGAACCGGTTCAAACAGGATCTCCCGGCGATCATCCGCCCCGATCTGATCATGACGGACGATGGCTTCGCCGCGGCCGAACTCGACAGCGTGCCGGGCGGCATGGGCTTCGTCGGCGCGATGGCCGAGGCGTACTGCAATCTCGGCATGGAGGCCGTCGGCGGGACCTACGGCATTCCGGAAGGCTTCGCCGCCGCGATGCGCGCGCAGAGCGGCAAGGAGAAGCCGATCGTGGCGATCGTCGTCTCCGAAGAGTCGGCCGATTACCGGGCCGAACTCGGCTGGCTGGCCGAGACGCTGCGCAAGCGCGAGCTGCTCGACGCCTACGTCGTCGCGCCGCAGGACATCGTCTTCACGGAAGACGCGCTCTTCATGCGGCTCGAAGACGGGCGCGAAGAGAAGCTCGACGTGATCTACCGCAACTTCGAGATGTTCGACCTGCTCAACGTGCCCAAGCAAGAGCTGCTGCTGTACGCCGCGCGGCACAACCGCGTGAAGATGTCGCCGCCGCCCAAGGCCAACCTCGAAGAGAAGCTGGCGTTCGCGCTCTTCCACCACCCGATGCTCGCCAAGCTGTGGCAGGCCGAACTCGGCAAGGACGCGTTCGCGCGGCTCGCCCGGATCTTTCCGCAGACCTGGGTGATCGATGCCCGGCCGTTGCCGCCGCAAGCCGTGATCTACGGCCTCGAAGCGGGCGGACTCCCCATCAACGACTGGATGGCGCTGGCCGAACTGGGCAAGAGCGAGCGCGACTTCGTGGTGAAGCCGTCGGGCTTCTCGGAGCTCGCGTGGGGATCCAAGGGCGTCAAGGTCGCGAACGACCTGACCAAGGACGAGTGGGTTCTGACGCTCTCGGAGGCGTTGCGCGATGCCGAGAAGACGCCGCGCATCCTGCAGCGGTTCCATAAGGGCCGGCGGCTGCGTCAAGAGTACTTCGATCGCGAGAAGGGCGAGATCCGCAGCTTCGACGGCCGCGTGCGGCTGTGCCCGTACTACTTCGTCGCCGGCGA
>JANWKW010000192.1 GCA_025451135.1 Vulcanimicrobiia bacterium
ACCCGCGACGGCACCTCCCTGATCGAAGACGGCCGACTGGCCGGCGGCGTCCGCAACCTGCGCTTCAACCAGAGCATCCTCGAAGCGCTGCGGCACTGCGAACTCGCCCTCGACCTCCATCGCTCGACCACCTACGGCTATTCGATCGTCACCCCCGCCATCAAGATCGAGAACTTCGCCTTCACCTCGACGACCGAGTTCTAGCCCAACTGCGCGCTCCGCGTGGCGGCGGCCGTTACCGCGCGGACAAGCGTCGAGCGTAGGCCGCCGCTCTCGAGCGCGAGCAATCCGTCGATCGTGCAGCCGGCGGGCGTCGTCACTTCGTCCTTGAGCGCGGCCGGATGGATGCCCGTCTGCAAGACCATCGCGGCCGATCCGAGCAAGGTCTGCGCGGCCAGTTCGAGCGCGACGGGGCGCGGCAGGCCGAGGCTGACGCCGGCTTCCGCCAACGCCTCCACGATCAGATAGACGTAGGCCGGCCCGCAGCCGCTGATGCCGGTGACGGCGTCCATCAGACGCTCTTCCACGACCGCGACGCGCCCGAGCGTCGCGAACAGATCGCGGGCGAGCTCGAGGTGCGATGCGTCCGCGTTGGCGCCGGCCGCGAGCGCGGTCATGCCTAGACCGATCCGGGCCGGCATGTTCGGCATCGCGCGCACGATCGGGCTCGCGCCGCCGGTCCACTGCTGCAGCGCTTCGGTCGAGATCGCGGCTGCCGCCGAGACGACCAGCGCGCCCGGGCGCAGGTCGTGGGAGATCTCGCGCGCGACCGCTTCGACCTGCGACGGCTTGACGCAGACGATCACGACGTCGGAGATGCTCGCCAGTTCCCGGTTCGAGTCGACCGGAACGACCTCTTCGAGGTCCTTCGCGCGCGCGGGCTGCGAGCGGGTCGTGGCGGCGATGCGCTCGACCGATCGGTGCGAGCGCAGGCCCTGGGCGATCGCCCGCCCGAGCGTACCGCAGCCGAGAATCCCGATGTCCACGTAGGTGCTCCTCTCCGGAAAGAAAACGGAGCCGCCTCGATCTCGAAGCGGCTCCGTCGGTAGATGTCGGTGATGACGCGCGCTATCGAACCGTAGAACCCTCGGTGTGGGTCGGCGGGACCGGTCGCACGGTGGCGCGGAGCGTCGTCATGATTTCCGCAGTCTACACCAGATCGCACCGCCGAGCAAGAGCAGCACGCCCAGCGCGAGCACGAGCGGAACCGGAACGGCGGCGATGCGGATGGCGGGATACGAGATCGCAAGGCCCTTGAGCCGCAACCCGCCGAGTGTGACGGCGGCGCCGTCGGGAGCGAGACCGATACCGTGCGGAATCGCGCGATCGTTCTCGTCGGAGACCGAGAATAGCGCGGCACCGCCGCTCCCTCCCGGCGGAAGCGTCCTGAGCATCTCTGCGTGCCGGCGATCGAACAGCACCACCTTCACCACCCGGTGCGCGGCCGGCACGGCGAACGTATCGAACGGCAGCATCATCCCGGCGATGTTCTGCTGAGTCGGCATCGTGAGGACCGGCGAGAGGAAGGCGGATCCGTTGGGTTGGGTGACGGTGAGATGCGCGCCGCGCGCGTCGGTCACGTCGACGGCCAGCACCTGACGCGGGACCTGCGAGAGCGCGAAGGCGGCGGCGATGTGGAAACCGCCCGCGCCGATCCCGGTCACGCTGCCGCCCCGGTCGAGGCGCACGACCGGATCCACGCCGGCCAGCGGGAAGTACAGCGAGCCGCGCAGGTCGTCGACCCGGACGCTCGCACCGGGCGACCCGATCACGATCTGCGGATCGGGCGCGAACAGGCCGTTGGCGACGCCGGCGATCGTCAGCGCGCCGGTCCCGACGGCGACCGTCAAAAGCGCGAGCGCGGGGGCCGCACCGCTGCGAGCGAGCCCGCGCGCGCGGACGGCGCAGACCACGAACGCGGTCGCCAGCAGGGCGTTGTACCAGCCGTATTGGTAGATCGGCTGACCCGGCACGACGAGTTCGAGCAGCACCGCCAGCGCGATCGCCGCACAACCGACGAGCAATCCGATCACGTCGCGGCGACCAGCGGATCGACCGCCGCGCGCATCTGCGCGTAGGTCAGCGCGCCGTCGCAGCCGGACCGCACGACGCCCTTCGCGTCGATCACGATCGTGGTCGGCAGGCCGAGCGCCGCGTAGACGCGTCCGTACTGCTGCGCGTCGTCGATCAGCACCGGATACGTGATCCCGAGCGACGTCGCGAAGTCGCGCGCGCGAGTGCCCGCCTCGCCCTGATCGACGCCCAGCACCACCACGCCGCGCGACAGATATGCGCGCGACAGGCGTTCGAGGTCCGGCATCTCGGCGCGGCAGGGCGGACACCACGAGGCCCACAGGTTGAGAACGACGATCTTGCCGCGGTAGTCCGCGAGCGAACCCGGCTTGCCGGCGAGATCGACGACCGGAAAGCTCGGCGCCGCCTTCCCGACCAGTGCGGCCGGACCGTTCGCGCCCGAGCCGCTCGGCAGATAGGCGACGACCACCACCGCGACGAGCGCGGCGGCGAAGAGGACGGCCAGCCAGACCCAGCGCCGATTCATACCGGCTTAGTGTAGGGAGCGACTACCAATCGCCCATCCTATCTTCGTCGACTTCGCCTTCGAAGGCCGCCGTGCCGGGCGCCAGCACCGCGGCCGCGAGCGGCACGCCGCCGTAGCGCAGCGCCCGGGCGGACGCGGCCGGATCGCCGCCTTCGAAGAGCGCCGCGAAGCGCTCGAGCACGTCGGGACTGCACTGGATGGCCTTCGGATCGGCGTTATAGAGCTCGCGGAATCCCCGGAAGGCGCGCTCGAACTCGGCGGCCGTGAAGCCGCGGCCGAGACGCACTTCGCGCCGTACCCGTTCCAGGTGAGCCTCCTTCGACGAACGAATCCGCGTGGGCGTGCCGGCCGTAATTCTCGATGGGCGAGCGCTCGCCGCCGAACTCCGAACCGAACTGCTTGCGCGCACTACTGCGCTGCGCGAGTCCGGGATTCATCCTCGCCTCGCGATCGTCTTCGTCGGCAAGGACGAATCGTCGGTCGCCTACGTCCGCAATCTGGTCCGCACCGGCGCGCGCGCCGGGGTCGACGTCGACGTGCTCGACCTGCCCGCCGGCGCCTCCGCCGGGGCCGTCCGGGCCGCGCTCGAGGCGCTCGGGCGCGACGACGCGGTCCACGGCGTCCTCCTCCAGCAGCCGCTCCCGCCCCACCTCGCGATCCGCGAGATCGCCGACGCCATCCCGATCCGCAAGGACGTGGACGGCGCGCACCCGGTCAACCAGGGCCAGCTCGCCTTCGGCGCGGGCACCGAGTTCGTCCCCGCGCCGCCGGCCGCCGTGATCTTGCTGCTCGAGCGCAGTCCGCCTGGGCCGCTGCGCGGCCGGACAGCCGAGATGATCGGGCGCTCGCCCGTGGTCGGCGCGCCGGTCGCCATGCTGATGCTAGCGCACGACGCGACCGTGACCGTGCTCCACAAAGAGTCGCCCGGTCTGCAGCCGTACGTCCGGATGGCCGACGTGGTCGTGGCCGCGACCGGCGTTCCGGGCCTGATCGGCGGCGCCGATATCAAACCCGGCGCGACCGTCATCGACGTCGGCACGACGGTCGTGGACGGCGACCTCAAAGGCGACGTCGACTACGAGAGCGCGCTGGCCGTCGCGGGCGCGATCACGCCCGTCCCGGGCGGCGTCGGCCCGGTCACCAACATCGCGCTGCTCCGCAACGTGGTCAAAGCGGCCGCTAGTTCGCGCTGAAGAACTTCCCGAAGTACTTCTCCTGGCGGGCCCGGTAGGCGAGATCCTCGCCGCCGTCGCCGCGCGCGATATGGCGCTCGCGCTGTTCCACCAACCGGCGCATCTGCGGCAGCGCGCGTTCGAGGAACGAGCGTTCCATCGCGAGCCGTTCTTTGGTGTCCCCCTCTTCGAGCAGACGCTGCTTGATGCGCTCGCCGACCTGCAGCGCGTCGCCGACGCAGAACGAGAGCGCCTGCGCGTCGCCCGACCGGTCCGGCAGCACGTCCTTGCCGGAGAAATGCACCAGCAGCTCGAGGTACTCGGTGAAGAGCGCCCGCAGTCCGTCGGCGAGGCGCGTGCTCTCCGGGTCCTCGACGAAATCTTCCTCGAGCATCTCCACCTCGGCGGTCAGATACGGCTCGCGACCGACGACCTCGCAGATGCGAAAGCGCTCGCGACCGACGGTCGAGACGTGGTAGCGGCCGAACGGGAGCGCGGTGACCTCGACGATCTCCGCGACGGCGCCGATCTCGTGCGGCGTCACGTCGGGATCGCCCGCCTCGGAGCCTTCGGCGATCAAGGTCACGCCGAAGCCTTCGCCCGACTCCAGGCATTCCGCGATCATCTGTTTGTAGCGCGGTTCGAAGACGTGCAGGTTCAACACCGCTCCGGGAAAGAGTACGGCGTTGAGCGGGAAGAGGCGCAGCCGCGTGGTCATCGGGACGAGATGGCTTCGGCAGGGCGCCCGCCTTGGCCCGCCAATACGAACCGGGCATGGACGACGTAGAACGCTATCTCGAGGGCGCGCACGCCGCCCCCCACCCGCTGCTGCTCGAGCTCGAACAGCACGGCCGGAAGGACGGGATCCCGATCGTCTCCCGCGCGACGGGACGCCTGCTCTCGACGCTCGTCCACGCCATGCAGGCCAACCGCATCCTCGAGATCGGCACGGCCTACGGCTATTCGACGCTCTGGATGGCGCTCGCCCAGCCGCCCGTCGGGACGATCTGGACGATCGACCCCGACGTCTCCCGGACCGACGTCGCGCTCGACTATTTCCGGCGCGCCGGCGAAGACGACAATATCACGATCATGAACTCGCCCGCGCTCGAGATCCTTCCGAACCTTCCGCTGCGCAATCTGGATATCGTCTACATCGACGCGGTCAAGTCCGAATATCGCGACTACCTCGATCTCGCGATCCCGATGCTCAAGCGCTCGGGCTTGGTCATCGTCGACGATATGCTCGGGGATCTCGATGCGATGCGCGATTTCAACGAGTACTTCCTCAACCACGCCGACCTCGACGCGACCATCCTGCCGCTCGGCAACGGCACCGGCATCGGCGCGCGCGTACGATGAGCGCCGACGCCGCCGCGTTCCGGCGGGCGATGCGGCACTACCCGACCGG
>JANWKW010000193.1 GCA_025451135.1 Vulcanimicrobiia bacterium
GCTGGCCCGGCTCGAGAACCAGGCGAAGCCCGCCGATCCGGCCGTTCGCGCCGATCTGTACGTGCAGCTGGCGTCGCTCGCGAATCTGCGCGACGCGCGCCTCCAGGCGGGCGGCCCGGGCATCCCGATCGAGATCTGGTTCACGCTGATCCTGCTCTCGGCGTTGCTGCTCGGCATCACGTTCTTCGGCTATCACGAACATCTCGGATTCCAGGTCGGCATGACGCTGGTGCTCGCGACCGCGCTCGCGACGCTGTTCTGGCTGACCGTCCAGCTCGACTTCCCGTTCTGCGGCGGCACGACCGTCGGCCCGGGCGCCATCGTGCAAGCGCTCAAGACGCTATGAAGAAGTGGGAGACGCTGCTCGCGCTGCTCGCCGTCATCCTGGCCAGCGCCGCCGCGTTCCCGATCGGGTTGCGCGTTCCGCTGGCGCTGCTGGCGATCGCGCTGCTCGTCTCGATCGGCGCTGCGCGCCTCCGGTCGGCTGCGACCGGCAAGAGGACGATGCACGTCCCCGACGCGGCCGACCGCGCCGAACGCATCCGCGCCGACCGCGAACGCCGCCTGCACCACTGATCCACCGTGTCATTCCGAGCGTCGGGAGCGTAGCGACCAGAGTCGAGGGACCGCCGCTGCGTTACGCGAAGGCGACATCATGGTAACGGCATTCATCCTGCTCAACGTCGAGCGCGGTCATATGAAAGCGGTAGCCGACGGGCTGCTCGAGATCGAGGGCATCGCCGAGGTCTACTCGGTCGCCGGACCCTTCGATCTGGTCGCGATCGCCCGGGTGAAAGAGCACGATCAGCTCAACGACCTGGTCACCGACCATCTCGCCGCCCTCGAAGGCATCGACGCGACCGAGACGCTGATCGCGTTCCGCTCGCTCGCGAAGAAAGACCTCGGCCTCCTCTGGGATATCGGCGTCGACTAGGACCTACGGTTCGTCGGTCCGGTAGAGCGCGCCGCCGGGGGCGGTGAGGATGCGGGACTTGCCGTCGATGATCTCGGTGAAGCGGACGCGCTCGGGCGTCCAGGCGTCGCTGCCGACGCGGAACAGGTTGCCGCCGAGCGGCGCGAGCGGCGTGCCGTCGTCGTACGCGAGCTTGCCCTTGCGCACGATCACGCGCACGCTGCCGTAGTAGCCGTCCGCGTCGATCGCGGCGTAGTGCCCGAGATACGCGTTCCAGATCTTCGGATACGCGAACGTGCGCGGACCCGCGTAGGTCGCCCCCGTGAACCACTGCGACCCGAAGAATGCTTCGACCACGCGCTTCTTGGCGTCGCGACCGAACTGCAGCGACGCGGCGGCGTAGGCCGGGCTATCGATCCAGAACGAATCCTCGCCGTTGGGATACATCGCATACGTGCCGTTCGCGTCCGTCAGGGTCAGGCGATCGCCGTTCGCCGCGACGACCAATCGCTTCGTGCCGCCTTGCAGCGCGTACGACCCCGCGAATGCCGCCGGCTTGTCGACGTGGAGCGGATCGTCCGCCTTGGGCGCCACGGGCAGCGGCTTGCCCTCCGCATACGCGCGCAGCGCCTTGATCGCGTACGTCACGATCGCGCAGGGGCGCGGGCCGGCGTAGTTCAGATTCGACATCGCGATCACGCCGTAGCCGCGCGTAAGGTCGAGCTGCATGCAGGCGGTGTACGAGAGCACGCCGCCGGTATGCCCGACCAGCCGGTCGCCCTCGATGCGCTGATCGGCCAGGCCGTAGCCGTACAGGCCGAACATGCCGTGGCCGCCGGCGCCCATCTCCTTCCCGTTCGTGATCGCCGGCGACGTCAGCAGCTTCCAGCTCGCGGGCGAGAGCAGCCGGCCGTGCGGTCCGGCGCCGCCGTTGAGGATGTAGCGCATGTAGTTCGCCATGTCGCCCGATGTCGTCAGGACCGAGCCTGCCGGGTCCTGATAATGCGTGGTCGGCGTGGTGACGAGGCGCGGATGCACGGGCGGCGCCGGCCGGTCGTCGTCGGCATAGGTGTAGCCGGTCGCGGCGTCGGCCAGCGTCTGCGGGTTCCAGATGGTCGTGCTGTGCGTCATCTCCAGCGGAGCGAAGATCCGGCGCGCGATGATGCTCTGATAGTCGCTCCGGTCGATCGTCGTCAGGATCGCGCCGAGCGTATCGTAGCCGACGTTCGAGTACGACCAGTGCGTCCCGGGCGCGTAGCCGGTGAACCAGTCGCGCAGCGAGGCCGGGCCGGCATAACCGGTCGAGAGGCCGCCGTCGGGCAGACCGCTGCTGTGCGAGAACAGGTCGTGCGAGGTGATCGGGCGATACGCGGAATGGATCGAGAACCACGGCAAGTAGTGCGTGACCGGCAGCGCGTCGTCGAACCGGCCGGCGTCTTTGAGCTGCAGCAGCGCGCTCGCCGTGAACGATTTGGTGATGGAGCCGATCCCGAAGCGGGTCTGCGGCGTGACCGGCTCTTTCGTCTCGCGATTCGCGAAGCCGACGCTCTCGATCCGCAGCACCCCGGTCTTGTCGACGATCGCCACCGACATCCCGGGCGCGCCCTGGCGCGCCAGCGCGACCGGTGCGAACGCGTCGATCGCTTCGAGCGTCTGCGCGAGCGTGGGCGGCGCGGCCGACGGGGCCGGAGCGGGAGTCGCGCCGATCAGCACGAGCGAGAGCAGTAGGCAGCTAGAAGAGCGCGAGCTGAGCATGTTCCTCCAGATATTCGGCGTCGAAGCCGGCGGCGCGGACGCGGTGGACGAAATCTTCGAACCCGTGGTTGAGCAGGACCTTGCGCGGCTGCGCCAGTTCGAGGTAGCGCAGCAGCGCGGGATAGTCGGCGTGATCCGAGAGCGCGAACGACCGGTCCGCGCCGTAGCGGTACGAGGCGCTGCGGTCCATCGCCCAGCCGGTCAGCATCGCCGTGCGGCGATGCCGGTTTCGCAGCGCGCGCGGCAGTCCGCGACCCGAGGGCGGCCAGATCAGCACCGTCTCCGGGACGTAGTCCGCCTCGTCGTAGCACGCGTAGGGCGGCAGCGCGACCCCCTGCCGGACGTAGACGTCGCTGATCGCGGCGACCGACGGATGCACCGTGATCGGCAGCCCCGCGCCGCCCAGGATCGCGATCGCCTCTTGGGCCTTGCCCAGCGAATAGGCGTAGAAGACGGGTACGCCGCCGTCTTCGAGGGCGCGCCGCGCGAACGCGATCATGTCGGCGTGCAGCTCGTCCTTGGGCGGAAAGACGTACTGCGCGCGTCCGAACGTGCATTCCATCAGCACCACGTCGCAGCGCTTGACCTCGGGCGGCTCGCACGTGAGCGACGGCGCCAGTTTGAAATCGCCGGTGTAGACGAAGCGCCCGCGCTCGCCTTCGACCAGCAGCTGCGAGCTGCCCAGCACGTGGCCGGCCGAGAACAGCGTCAGGCGGTGTTCGCCTTCGTCCCACGGGACGTTCATCGCGCGCTCTTCGAAGACGCACGGCGGCCGCGGCGGCCGCCGGTCGAGGAACGAGGTCTGGACCGGCTTCTGCGAGCGCTTCGAGAAGCGCACCCGGCAGATGGCGGCGGTGTTGGGGGTGGCCACCACGACCCGGTGCTCGCGGGCGTGGTCGCTGTGGCCGTGCGAGACGTAGCCGCGCTCGCGCGCGCGCATCGAGTCGACCCAGAGATCCAGGTCGGCGACGTAGAGCGACTTCTCGACGATCGAAAACACGACGAACAGCTGTTCGATACCGGCCTCGCAACGTCCGGCAAGGCACCCGGGTTATGCGGTCCTATGAGGATCTACGACAATCTGGCCGACACGTTCGGCAACACCCCTCTGGTCAAGCTGCCTCGGCTGGCCAAGGGCCTGGGCGCGACCGTCCTGGTGAAGATGGAGTCGTTCAATCCGGCCGGCTCCGTGAAGGACCGCATCGGCGTCGCCATGATCGAAGCGGCCGAGCGAGACGGGCGCCTGCGCCCGGGCGTCACCATCGTCGAGCCGACCTCCGGCAATACCGGCATCGCGCTGGCCTTCGTGGCCGCCGCCAAAGGCTATCCGATCATCCTGACCATGCCGGAGACGGCCACTATCGAGCGGCGTAACCTGTTGCGCGCCTACGGCGCCCAGGTGGTGCTGACGCCCGGTCCCGAGGGCATGCCCGGCGCGATCCGCAAGGCCGAAGAGATCCGCGACTCCGACCCGGCGCGCTATTTCACGCCCCAACAGTTCGATAATCCCGCCAACCCCGAGATCCACCGGCGCACCACCGGCGAGGAGATCTTCCGCGATACCGACGGCACGGTCGACATCTTCATCGCCGCGGTCGGCACCGGCGGCACCGTCACCGGTGCGGGCGGGCTGCTCAAGGAGCGCAAGCCCGGCGTGAAGGTCATCGTGGTCGAACCGGATGCATCGCCCGTCCTCTCGGGCGGCAAGCCCGGGCCGCACAAGATCCAAGGGATCGGCGGCGGCTTCGTCCCGGGCAACCTCGACACCGGCATCTACGATGAAGTCATCCGGGTGACCGATGCGGACGCGATCGCGACGGCGCGGCGCGCCGCCCGCGAAGAGGGCATGCTGGTCGGCATCTCCAGCGGCGCCAACATCTGGGCGGCGTTGGAAGTCGCCAAGCGTCCGGAGTCGAAAGGCAAGACCATCGTGACCATCGGGTGCGATACCGGCGAGCGCTACCTGAGCAATCCGGTCTTCGCCGATCAGGAAGCCAACGTCGTCGAGCCTTCGCTCGTCGCTCCCAGCTAAGGAACGCATCTCGCACCAATCGCCGCCGCCCACCGGAGAACCGCTCGTCGAGGTCACCCGCGGTGACCTGGTCGAATCCGTGCATCGCATCGCGGCCTGCGCCGTCGACGATTCCGGTCGCGCCTACCTCGCGATCGGCGACGTCGACGCGCCCGTCTACCTCCGTTCGAGCGCCAAGCCGTTCATCGCCGCGTCGGTCATCGCCGCCGGCGCGCGCGAGGCCTTCGGGCTGACGCAGCCCGAGATCGCGGTGATGGCGGCCTCGCACGACGGCGAACCGTTCCACGTCGAAGCGGTCGCATCGATCCTGCGCAAGATCGGCGCGAGCGTCGACGACTTGCAGTGCGGCACGCATCTTCCCTACGACGAGGCGTCGGCGCGCACGCTGCTCCGCGCGGGCGAGCCGCCGAACGCGCTGTACAACAACTGCTCCGGCAAGCACGCCGGCATCTTGGCGCTCTGCAAGCTGATCGGGGCCGATCAGGCCACCTACTTGGACGCGGCCAACCCGGCACAGCGGCATATCCTGGCCTTCTGCGCGCGCATGAGCGACGACGATCCGGAGACCTGGCCGCTCGCGGTCGACGGCTGCGGCATCCCGGTCTACGCGACCTCGCTGCGCCGGACGGCGCTCGCGTTCGCGCGCTTCGCGACGCTGCGCGGCGTCTCGCCGGCGGACGCGGCCGCGCTCGCGATCGTCCGCGACGCGATGGTCGCATACCCGGCCTACGTCAGCGGGACGAACGGCTTCGACGCCGCGCTGATGGAGGCGGGCGCCGGCGATATCGCCTGCAAGGTGGGCGCCGAGGGCGTCCACGTCGTCGCGGCGATCGCAAGCGGGCTCGGCTATGCGAGCAAGGTGATCGACGGCGCGACCCGCGGACGATCGCCGGCCACGCTCGAGGCCCTGCGCGCGCTGGGCGTGCTCGACCGGGCGCAGGTGACGAAACTCGCCGCGTTCGCCCGGCCGGTGCTGTATAATCGGGCGGGGCGCGTCGTCGGGGAAGTCCGGTGCCGCCCGATCGTCGCCATCGAAAAAGCGAGATAAACGACCGTGTCCGATTACCTCTCACGCGTTGCCGAACGCGTCCTCGTCTTCGACGGAGCCATGGGCACCGAGCTCATGGCGATGGAACTCCGGGCCGAGGACTTCGGCGGCGACCGCTACCTCGGTTGCTACGAAGCGCTCGTCCTAGGGCGTCCCGACGTCATCCAGACCGTCCACGAGACCTATTTCGAAGCCGGCGCCGACGTCGTCGAGACCGACTCGTTCACCGCCTCGCGCCTCAAGCTCGACGAGTTCGGCCTGGGCGAGCGGACCTACGAAGTGAACGTCGGCGCCGCGCGATTGGCGCGGGCCGCCGCCCAGAAATACTCGACCGCCGCCTGGCCGCGCTTCGTGGCCGGCTCGATGGGCCCGACCGGGATGCTGATCTCGTCGTCCGATCCGTCGCTCTCCAAGGTGACGTACGAAGAACTGGCCGCGCTCTACGGCGAGCAGGCGCGCGCGCTGATCGACGGCGGCGTCGACGTGCTGCTGCTCGAGACGATGCAGGATCTGCTCGAACTCAAGGCCGCCATCGCGGGCATCCATCGCGAGTTCGCCAAGGGCGCCCGACGCGTGCCGATCCAGGCGCAGCCGACCCTGATCACCGAAGGACGCATGCTGCTGGGCACCGACGTGCGCGCGATCTGCGCGACGCTCGGCGCGCTCGACGTCGAGATCGTCGGCTTGAACTGCTCGACCGGTCCCGCCCAGATGCGCGATTCGATGCGCTACCTGACCGAGAACTCGCCCCAGTACGTCAGCGTCATCCCGAACGCCGGGCTGCCGCTGATGGGACCGAAGGGCGAGACGATCTATCCCGAGTCGCCCGAAGAGCTGGCCGGCGAGCTCGCCGACTTCGTGCGCGAGTTCGGCGTCAACGTGGTCGGCGGATGTTGCGGTTCCACGCCGGCGCACATCCGCGCGATCCGGGCCGACATCGACGAGCTCGAGAGCC
>JANWKW010000194.1 GCA_025451135.1 Vulcanimicrobiia bacterium
CGGCCGCCGGGGCCGCCGTCGACCGTCACGCGGACGATGTACAGGTCGTCCGTGTTCATGTCGTAGTTGTTGCCGGCGTTCGCGACCGCGCTCTTGACCAGCTTCTCCATCGGCTCGGAGGCGTAGACGCCCGCGAACTTGAGGAGGACCAGGGCCTCACGCACGCTCTTGCCGCGGATCGCATCGGCGACCCGGCGCAGTTTGCGCGGGCCCATGCGGGCGAACTTGAGATGGGCGGCAGCAGTCGTCTTCTGCGCCGTCGTGGTTACGTCAACACTCACTTGACACCAGCCTTATCGCCGCCGTGCCCCTTGAAGTGGCGCGTCGGAGAGAACTCGCCGAGCTTGTGCCCGACCATGTTCTCGGTGACGTAGACGGGGATGTGCGTCTTGCCGTTGTGCACGCCGATGGTGTGACCCACCATCGTCGGGACGATCGTCGAAGCGCGGCTCCACGTCTTGATCACGCGCTTCTCGCGCGTGTCGTTCATCTTGTCGACCTTCTTCACCAGATGCTCGGCGACGAAAGGACCCTTCTTTAAACTGCGACCCATCGAACTACGCCTTCCGTTTCCGAACGATCATATTGCCGGTGCGCTTGTTGCGGCGCGTCTTCTTGCCCATGGTCATCTGACCCCAGGGCGTCGTGGGCGGACGACCCGAGGTCGAACGCGCCTCGCCGCCGCCGTGCGGGTGGTCGACCGGGTTCATCGCGATACCGCGCACGCTCGGGCGCTTGCCCATGTGGCGCATGCGGCCGGCCTTGCCGATGACCTGGTTCTCGTGCTCGACGTTGCCGAGCTGACCGATCGTGGCGCGGCACAAGACGTGGATCTTGCGGACCTCGCCCGAGGGCATGCGGACCTGCGAGTACTCGTCTTCCTTCGCCATCAGCTGCGCCGAGACGCCGGCCGAACGGACGAGCTTGCCGCCCTCGCCGGCGCGGAGCTCGATGTTGTGGATGACGGTGCCGACCGGGATGTTCTTGATCGGCAGACAGTTGCCGACCTTGATGTCCGCGGCCGGACCGGATTCGATCACGTCGCCGACCTTGAGGTCGACGGGCGCCAGGATGTAGCGCTTCTCGCCGTCCTTGTAGTGGAGCAGCGCGATGCGGGCCGAGCGGTTCGGATCGTATTCAATCGTCGCCACCTTGGCCGGGATCGCGTCTTTGGTGCGCTTGAAATCGATGATGCGATAGATCTTGCGCGTGCCGCCGCCCTTATGACGGACCGTGATGTGCCCGTTGTTGTTGCGGCCGGAGTGCTTCTGACGCACTTCGGTGAGCGGCTTGTGCGGATCGACCTTCGAGAGGTCGGAGAAATCCATCGTCGTGATGAAGCGGCGGCCCGCGCTGGTCGGGCGATACTTTTTAACTGGCATCTTATTGCTCGAAGTAGTTGACGCCGCCGAGTTCGATCTTCTGACCCGGCTTGAGGGTGACGATGGCCTTCTTGAAGTCGGGCTGCTTGCCCGACGTCCGCTGGCCCCGGCGCGCCGAAGAGCGCGTCTTTCCGGCGACGTTCACCGTATTGATCTTGATGACGTCGACCTTGAAGATCTCTTCGATGGCGTGACGGATCTGCGTCTTGGTCGCGGCCTTGTGGACCGTGAACGTGTACTGCTGGACGAGGGCGTTGCCCATCGCCTTTTCCGTGATGCGCGGCGAGATGATGATGTCGCGTGCGTCCATGTTACTTGGCCTCCTCGGCATACGCGGCCGAGAGCGACTCGTACGCGGCGGCGGTGAAGACGAGGCGGTTGTAGCGCAGCACGTCCTTGACGTCGAGCGCGCCCGTGTGGGTCACGGCGACGGCCTTGAGGTTGCGGGCGACCAGGCCGATCTTCTCGAACGAGCTCTCGCCCTGTCCGCAGATGATCAGCGTGCTCGGGCCCTTCTTCGCCTCTTTGGCCGATCCGAAGACCAGCGCGGCGAAGTCGGCCGTCTTCACGATCGCGAAGTTCTCCGCGTCGAGGATGGTGACCGCACCGTTCTTGAAACGGTCCGAGAGGGCGGCGATGAAGGCCGCGCGGCGTTCCTTCTTGTTGAGCGACTCCACGTACGAGCGCGGCTTGGGACCGAACACGACGCCGCCCTTACGCCATTGCGGCGAGCGGATGGAGCCCTGACGGGCGCGGCCGGTGCCCTTCTGCTTCCACGGCTTGCGGCCGCCGCCGCGGACTTCGTCGCGACGCAGGGTCGAGGCGGTGCCGGCGCGGGGGTTGGCCTGCTCGCGATGGACCGCACGATAGATCGTGTGGAGCTTGTCGCTGTAATCCTTTTCGAAGATCGACGGCGTGACGGCGTCGCGCACGATCTTCCCGGTGAGGTCGATAACGTTCGGCATTATGCTTTCACCTCATCGGCGCTCTTGACGCTCTTGCTGATGACGACCAGCGCGTTCTTGGCGCCCGGAACGGGGCCGCGGACGAGCAGGACGTTGCGCTCGGCGTCGGCGCGTACGATCTCGAGGTTCTGGTGGGTGACGCGGTCGACGCCCATGTGTCCGGGACGACGGCTGCCTTTGACGACGCGGCCGGCGTTGGTGTCGCCGTTGGAACCCGGCTGACGGTGGATCATCGAGCCGTGGCTCGCTCCGCCGCCGCTGAAGTTGTGGCGCTTGATGCCGCCGGCGAAGCCTTTGCCCTTGGAGACGCCCACGACGTCGACGCGGTCGCCTTCGGCGAACTCGGCGACGGTGATGGTCTGGCCGACTTCGACGCCGTCGATGTCGTTGCGGAACTCGCGGACGAACTTGGTCGGTTCGACGTTGTTGGCTTTGAAATGTCCGGCAAGGGCACGGGTGACGCGAGCTTTTTTGATCGCACCGAAACCGAGAGCCACGGATTCGTATCCGTTCTTCTCTTTGGTGCGACGCTCGACCACCGTGCAGGGACCGGCTTCGATCACCGTGACCGGGACGTAACGTCCGTCGGCGGTGAACACGCTCGTCATCCCAACCTTGCGGCCAAGGATGTTCTTCATTATCCTCGTCCTATTCAGTTGATTGAAGTGTGCTGGAGTAGTTTGTCCACGGTCCCAGGCGTACTTGCTACGTACTTCCGCCGGACGCGCAACGAAGCGCGGTCCGGCCAGGACCACAACTCAGGCAGTGTATCAGGCCCGCCAAGCCAGGTCAAGCGACTTTTCCCTCTAAGAAGGGCGCGTGGCCATCACGCTCACCACCGAACGGTTGATCCTGCGCCCCTGGCGGGACGAGGACTTCGCCCCCTATGCCGCCATCAACGCCGACCCGCGCGTGATGGAGCATTACCCGGCCACCCAGACGCGGGCCGAGAGCGACGCCGGGGCGCTGCGGATCAAGAGCCGGATCGAGGAGCAAGGCTGGGGCCTGTGGGCGATGGAGCTGCGCGAATCGGGCGCGTTCGTCGGGTTCACCGGCCTCCAGCGGCCGCCGTTCGAGGCCCATTTCACGCCCTGCATCGAGATCGGCTGGCGGGTGGCCTACGAATACTGGGGGCGCGGCCTCGCCCCGGAAGCCGCCAGGGCTTCGCTCGCCTTCGGGTTCGACCGGCTCGGTCTCGAGGAGATCCTGGCGATGACCGCGACCCGAAACCTCCGGTCGATGCGCGTCATGGAGAAGGTCGGCATGACCCGCGACCCCGCAGACGACTTCGAGATGCCCCGCCTACCGGAGGGCCACCCGCTGCGGCCGCACGTGCTCTATAGGAAGCGCTAACCCCACCAGAAAGCGGCGGCGACGATGGCGTAGAGGCCGATCAAGGCGACGCCTTCGAGCCAGTTGGACTCGCCGTCGGAGACGGCCATCATCGGAACGACGGCGGCCAGCACGATCACGATCACCAGCAGCGGCGGGAAGACCAGCGTCAGGTTGGCACCGGGGATGAACAGGCAGAGCAGCACGAGCGCCGGGATCAGCGCGACCGAGACCTGGAGCGAGCTGTTGAGGATCAGGCTGATCGAGAGCGCAGTCCGATTGCGGATCGCCATCGTGACCCCGACCACGTTCTCGACCGCGTTGCCGGCGAGCGCCACGATCACCAGGCCGGTGAACGCCTGGCTGACGTTGAGGAGCTTGATGGTGGGCGTCAGGGCTTCGACGAACCAATCGGAGACGAACGCCGAAGCGACGCTCGCCCCGATCAGCACGCCGAGCGTCAGCCCCATCGGCCAGGGCGACGACGAGACCTCGTGCATCTCCTCGGGCTCCGGCCGGATGCGCGACGAGAACACGACGCTGGCGAGGAAGATCCCGAGCAGGACGATCGCGCACGCGATGCTGATGGCGCCCGCATGCGGCGCCGCCGGCGTGTGCAGCTGCACCGCGAGCGACGGGATCATCAGCGCGGCGGCGGCGACCGCGATCACGATGCTGATGGCGCGCGGCTCCTCGGCGGAGAACTTCTGGCGTCCGTTCACGATGCCGCCGGCGAAGAACGCCAGTCCGAGCACCAGCAGGCTGTTGGCCAGGATCGAACCGATCAGCGCCGTCTGGACGACGCCGATCAGACCGGCGCGCAGGGCGAAGATGCAGATGAACAGCTCCGGCAGATTCCCGAGCGCCGACTGCAGGATGCCGGTGACGGAAGGCGAGATGCGCGTCGCCAGCTGGTCGATCGAGATGCCGATCGAGGCGGCCAGCGTCGCGAGCGAGACGGCCGCCAGCGCGAACGAGAGCGGCGGCGGCGCGCCGAGCGCGTGCGTCAGGCCGGCGGCGATCGTCGCGACGATCGCGACGACCATGATGATCAGATCCTTGCGCTCGATCCGCGCCACGCTACGAGAAGGCTGCCGAGCCGGTGATCTGCTGACCGATGATCAGCGTGTGCACTTCGCTCGTACCTTCGTAGGTCAGGACCGATTCGAGGTTGTTCATGTGCCGGATGACCGGGTATTCCAGGGTCACGCCGTTGGCGCCCAGGATGGAGCGCGCTTCGCGCGCGATCTTGAGCGCCTCGCGCACGTTGTTGAGCTTGCCGAAGCTGACCTGGCTCGAATGCAGGGTGCCCGCGTCCTTCATGCGTCCGAGATGGAGCGCGAGCAGCGACCCTTTGCCGAGCTCGAGCAGCATGTTCACGAGCTTTTGCTGGGTCAGTTGGAACGCGCCGATCGGCTTGTCGAACTGGACGCGCGTCTTCGA
>JANWKW010000195.1 GCA_025451135.1 Vulcanimicrobiia bacterium
GCCGTCCGGATCGCCGCCCTGGACCACGAAGTTCGGCTCGACGCGGTGGAACTTCAGACCGTTGTAAAAGCCGGCCTGGGCGAGCTTGATGAAGGCGGCGGCGTGGCCGGGCGCGTCGTCGGGATAGAACGTGAAGACGATGTCGCCCTTGTCGGTCGCCAGGCGAGCCTGCGAGGTACGCGCGGTCTCGACGAGCGCTGGGAGTTCGTCTGGCTGCGGGGGCTGGAGCGACGCCACGATGTTGCCTTCTTCCGGAGCGGTGGGTTGAGTGAAGGACGGTGGTTTGTGCACCCGGCGCCCGAAGGCCTCGTCGCCGGCCAGCACCCGCTGCTTCTCGGCGCGATCGTAGCCCTTGAAGAGGGCCTCGGCCGAACGCGCCCCCCGCGCATCCTCGGTGAACGACCAAGCGACCAGACGGACCGGGAGGCGGGACCGGGTGTAGCGCGAGGCGATGCCCCGGCGGTGGGCGCGCATCCGGCGGCCGAGATCGGTGGTATAGCCGGCATAGTACGAGCCGTCCCCGCATTCGAGGACGTAGAAGGCCGGACGTTTAGACATTCCGGATTGCGGTAGAAGTGAAAGAAGCAATGCTTGGGATGGATACCACGGGGGACGCCACCGCCGGGGACGGGAGCGTCCTCCAACTGCGCGTGCCCCCGAACCCGCGGTTCGGGAAAGTCGTTCGTGAAGACGTCCTGGCCCATGCCGGGCGTTTTGGCATCTCCCCCGCCACCATCGAGGACTTCCTGTTCGCCGTCGGCGAGGGGGTCGCCAACGCCGTCGAGCATTCGGGCTGCGGCGACGTCATCGACGTCCGCTGCCGGATCGATGCCGAGAAGATCGTCGTCACCATCGTCGATACCGGCCGCGGCTTCGCGCGCGCTCCCGGAGACGACAAGCTTCCGGACGGCTTGGCCGAGCGGGGCCGGGGTATCCCGATCATGCGTCGCTGCAGCGACATCTTCGCCGTCCATAGCGTCCCCGGGCGCGGCACCGCGATCGTCATCGGCTGCTATATTCGGGCGGGCTCTGAGGAAACCTCAGTCGCCTCTTAGAACCCTCCGACGATGGACGCCAAGCTCCTCGCCATTCCCTTGATCGTCTCGATGGTCGCCGGCGTCTCGGCGGACCGGGTGCGATCGACCGACACGGCCCTCGTCGGATTCGGGACGCGCAACGATTTCTCCGAGACGACCTCGACCCCGACCTCCGGCATCTTCGGCGCGCGCGATTGGATCGTCAAGCAGTTCGACGCGATCGCCGCCACCAGCGGCGGCCGCATGACCGTCCGCACCGACGACTACCTCCAGCCGAAGACCGCGCGCACGCGGCGC
The DNA here is from genome assembly GCA_025451135.1 of Vulcanimicrobiia bacterium. Lineage (GTDB taxonomy): Bacteria > Vulcanimicrobiota > Vulcanimicrobiia > Vulcanimicrobiales > Vulcanimicrobiaceae > JALYSX01. The sequence continues at coordinate 1,335 of JANWKW010000195.1, forward strand.
GACGTGACGGAGTCGAGCGTGATCGCGACGCTTGCCGGCGACGAACCGGGGCGCACCTACATCATCTCGAGCCACTACGACGACTGCCACGGCGACTGTACCGACGGCACCGGCATCGCGCCGGGCGCCGACGACAACGCCTCCGGCGTCGCGGCCGTGCTCGAAGCCGCCCGGGTGATGGCGCCGCACCATTTCAAGGGCACGATCCTGTTCGTGTGCTTCGACGGCGAGGAGCTCGGGCTGTGGGGTTCCGCGCACCTGGCCGACGAGTTGAAGGCCGAGAACGAGCCGGTGCTCGCGATGCTCAACAACGACGTGATCGGCAACTCGACCGGCGGCAACGGCGTCCACGAGGCCGACGCGATCCGCGTCTTCAGCGAAGGCCTGCCGGCCGGCGTCGACGCCAAGGCTTCGAATCTCTACGGCAGCGAGAACGACTCGCCGTCGCGCGAGCTGGCCCGTTTCGTCGGCGACACCGTGCCGGCGTACGTGCCGCATTTCACCATACGGCAGATCTACCGCGCCGATCGGAACCTGCGCGGCGGCGATCAGGAATCGTTCCAGGCCGACGGCTTCACCGCCATCCGGTTCGTCGAACCGCACGAGAACTTCGTCCACCAGCATCAGAACGTGCGCGTCGAGAACGGCATCGCCTATGGCGACCTGCCGCAGTACGTCGACTTCGGGTACATCGCGCAGGCGACGCGCGTCAACGTGGCCGCGCTCGCGACGCTCGCGCTCGCCCCGGCCGCGCCGGTCAAGGCGAATCTGCTGCTCAAGGGGCTGGGCTACGACGCGAAGCTGCGCTGGACGCCGTCGGCCGGGGCGACGGCCTACGAGATCGTCTGGCGCGCCACCGACGCCTCGATGTGGCAGCACGCGAAGAATGTCGGCGACGTGACCGAAGCGACCCTGCCGGTCTCCAACGACGATTACATCTTCGGCGTCCGCGCGCTCGACGGCGCGGGTCTGCGCAGTCCGGCGACCTACGCGCTTCCGGCTAGAGAGCGGCCTTAGCGCCTTCGGCGACCGACAACGACGCATCGATCGCGGCGATCGTCTCGTCGATGTCCGCTTCGCTGTGGGCGGTCGAGACGAACATCACTTCGTTCTGCGACGGCGGTAAGAGGATCTTGCGGTCGCGCATGGCGTGGTAGTAGCGCGCGTAGGCCGCTTTGTCGGCGGCACGGGCATCGTCGTAGTTCCGGTTGGGCGGTCCCGGGCGAAATTTGAAATCGACGATCGACTCGTGCTGCACGACCGCGTACGGAAGATCGCGCTTTGCGAAGACCGCGCGAATGCCATCGGCCAAACGCTTCCCGAGGGCATCCATCTGCGGATAATACTCCGGATGCAGTTCGAGGAGGTCGAGCACGCGGTGGGCCATCGCCACGCTGAACGGATTGCCGCCGTGCGTCCCGCCGGTGAAGGTCGAGCCGGTCGGCGCGAGCACGTCCATGATCTCCGCGCGCCCGCCGAATGCCGCGATCGGGAATCCGCCGCCCATGACCTTGCCGAGCGTGGTCATGTCCGGACGCACGCCGACCCGCGCCTGGGCGCCGCCGAGGCCGAAGCGCAGCCAGGTGATCACCTCGTCGAAGATCAGCACCGCGCCGAGACGGTCGCAGCGCTCGCGCAATCCCGCGAGGAACCCTTCGACCGGCGTGACGTAGCCCATATTCCCGACGATCGGCTCGACCAGGATCGCCGCCAGTTCGCTCTCGCGCCCCGCGAGCAGCGCATCCACCGAAGCGAGGTCGTTGTAGCGCGCGACCGCGACGTCGCGCATCACGCCCTCGGGTATCCCGCCGCGCGACGCGTCGGCGGTATGCGCGGACGCGCCCGCGTCGAGCAGCGCGAGATCGAAGTGTCCGTGGTAGTTCCCCGCGAACTTGAGGATCAGGTCGTTGCGGGTGAAGGCGCGCGCGACGCGGACGGCGCTCATCACCGCTTCCGTGCCGGTCGTGACGAAGCGCATGCGCTCCATCACCGGCAAGTGCGCGCGGATCCGCTCGGCCAGTCGCACCTCTTCGAGGTGGGTGGAACCCCAGACGGCGCCGCCCGCGGCGATCGCGTCGAGTCCGGTGACCAGCGCCGAGTGGGTGTGGCCGAAGAGCAACGGACCGTACGCCATGACGTAGTCGATATAGCGTTCGCCCCGCTCGTCGAAGGCGTACGCACCGCGTGCCCCGCTCTGGATGAAGGGCGCGCCGCCGACCGACCACCCCGACCGCACGGGAGAATCGCAGCCGCCGGCCAGCGCCGCCGCGGCGCGTGCTATGGAATCCGTATGCATGAGCGGGAGTTTTGGGCTTGAATAGGCTTATCATGCCTCACGTCGATCTTCAGATCACCCCCGCGACCAATATCAAAGACCTGGTCGCCGCCCTGCCGATCGCGGCGGACGTCCTGACCCAGTTCGGGCTGGGCTGCTCGGGCTGCGGTGTGAGCAAATACGAGACCATCGAGCAGGGCGCCGCCGCGCACGGCTTACGGGCCGAACCGATCGTGGCCGCGCTCGGGCAAGCCCGCCTCTCGGGTTTCGTGCCGCTGATCGCCAACGAGGACCGCACGCCGGCGCGCAAGACGCCGAGCGCTCCCGGGGCGTTCTCGGGCCGCGCCAAGATCAAGCACGTCGTGCCGGTGATGTCCGGCAAGGGCGGCGTCGGCAAGTCGCTGGTCACCGCGCTGCTCGCGCTCGGATTGCGCCGCAAGCATCTGCGCGTCGGCATCCTGGATGCCGACATCACCGGTCCGTCGATCCCCAAGCTCTTCGGGCTGCACACGCCGCTCGAGATCAGCGCCGATCCGAACGCGCCGAAGACGGCGCAGGGCAATCCGCAGCCGTTGATGGTCCCGGCCATCTCGCGCAGCGCCATCGAGATCGTCAGCTCGAACCTGCTCACCGACAAGGAAGACACCGCCATGATCTGGCGCGGCCCGATCCTCTCGGGCGTGATCCGTCAGTTCTTCGAGCAGGTGCAGTGGAGCGATCTCGACGTGTTGCTCATCGATCTGCCTCCGGGAACCTCGGACGCGCCGCTGACCGTCCTGCAGTCGCTCAAGGTGGACGGCGTCGTGCTGGTCACCATGCCGCAGGCGCTCGCGACCATGATCGTGCGTAAGGCCGCCAACCTGATCCATCAGTTGAAGAAACCGATCCTCGGCGTGGTCGAGAACATGTCGTACTTCGTCGCCCCGGACACCGGGACGAAGTACGAGATCTTCGGCCCGTCGTACGCGGACAAGGTGGCCGAACTCGCCGGCGCGCCGGTGCTCGCGCGCATCCCGATCGACCCCGAGAAGGCCCGCTTGGCCGACGCGGGCGAGGTCGAGGCGATCGACGATCCGATCTGCGATCAGCTCGCGACCGCGCTCCTCGCCGCCCTCGAACGCACCCCGAAGGAAAAAGAGACGATCTCGCTCCTCTAGTAGAGCCGGGCGCCGTCGCTCCACGTCTCGAGCACGGTGCACTGCGCGAACGCGGCACCGGCGAGCGGGTCGCGGTCGAGCACGACGAAGTCGGCGGCCAGGCCCGGGGCGAGACGGCCGGTCTCGCGCTCGGCGTGGCCGAAGCGCGCGCCGTTGTAGGTGTACATCGTCAGCGCTTCTTCGGCGCTCAGCCGTTCGGACGGTTCGTGATGGTCGAGACAGGCCTGCATGCCTGCGAGCGGCTTCAATTCGCAGACCGGGCTGTCGTCGCCGCCGCAGAGCACCGCGCCGGCGCGCTGGGCGCGACCGAGCGCGTTCATCGTCCGCATCCGCGCCGTGCCGAGGCGCTCGTCGTACATCCGGCCGGCGCCGCCCCACAGCTCGTCGAACTGCGGCTGCATCGAGAGATAGATGCCCATCCGCGCGCACGCCTCGATGTGCTCCGGGCGCGCGATCTCGAAGTGTTCGATGAAGTGCCGGTTGCCGCGCGCGGACGGCTTGCCCCCGAGCACCCGTTCCCAGGTGGCGATGCATTGCTCGATCGCGCGATCGCCGATCGCGTGCACGCCGGCCGAGATGCCCATCGCCTCGGCGGTCGCGAAATACGCGTAGACGCGATCGTCGGAATAGGTGAGCGTCCCGGTCCCGCCCGAGGCGAACGGCTCGACGACCGCGGCCGTACAGCTCCCGATCGACCCGTCCAGGAAGACGTCGCCGCCGATGTATGGCAGCCCCAACTCCGCCGCGAGCTGCGGATCGGGTTCGCAGATCTTCGGATACCACTTGCCCGGGAGCCCGCGCATCGCCTCGATCTCGGCGGCGTACGCTTCGCGCGGGAATCCGACCAGCTGGGCGTGCAGGTGGAGCGCTCCGTTGCGGATCGCGAGCTCCGCGGCGCGCCGTTCGGCCCGACGTTTCGACGCCTCGGTGAGCCCGGCGAGAAAGGCCGCCTGCGCGCGCCAGTTCGCGTCGAGGAACAGCTTTCCGGTCGGCCGGCCGTCGGCCGCGCGCTCGATCCCGGGGGTCTCGGGCGGTAGCCCGAGCCACGCGAGCGTCGCGCGGTTGACGACGCAGGAATGTCCGTCGACGCGCACCAGCATCGCGCGCGCAGCCGCGTGCGCCGCCTCGAGCGGCGCGGCGTCGGCCGCGCGTCCGTCCGTCCACGCGCTCTCGTCGTACTGTCCGGCGAAGACGACGCCGTCGTCGCGCGGCAGCTCCGCCACCTGCGCGAAGTACGCGTCGTACGAGCGCGTCGCGTAGAGGTTTCTTTCGCCCAGGAAATAGCCGGTGTCGGTCAAGTGGACGTGACAGTCGGCGAAGGCCGGCAGCACGGTGGCGCCGTCCAGATCGCGACGCTCGACGCCGGCGCCGACCTCCCCCGCGTCGAGCGCGACGATGCGCGTTCCGTCCAGGACGAGCGCCTCGTGACGGGTATAGGCCATTCGCCCCGGGTCGTAGGCGTAGGCGCGAGCGTTGACGAGGGCGAGCATGCCATCCTCTTGAATGGCCGGGCATGCCCTCCTCCATGGGTGCGAACGGGTCTCCGTTCAAGACCGGCGGCATCATCGCCGGCTTTCTCATCCTGTGGATCGCGGGCGACGTGGCGGCGCAGCACTACGTCAACACTCCCGGCTACAGCCCGTGGTACATCGGCGGCGCGCTCGACCTCGCGTTGTTCTACGCGTTCGGCGCGCGCTGGTGGCCGCTGGTCGTCGTCGCGGACCTTCTGCGCGGCCTGATCTTCGACGGACCCGGAATGGCGTGGGTTCCGCTCCGCCTCGAGCACGGCATCATCTCCGGTCTCGGATACGCCGGAGCGTACCTCATGCTGACCGGCCCGCTCGCGGTGACGTTCTCCGTGCGGACGGCGCGCGACGCCGCCCTTTTCGTGCTCGTCGCCGCGGTCCTGGCGCCGGCCGTCATCGCGATGGCGCTCACGCCGTTCCTAGTCGCGAACGGGACCTTCCCCCGGAGCGATGCGCCCGTCCAGTTCGCGCGCTTCGTCGTCGGCGACGGGATCGGAACGATCGCGCTCTTCCCGGCGCTGGTGATCCTGCTCGAATGGGTCGCGGGCGATCGCACCAAATTCGATCCGCACGTCGAACCGTCGGAGTTCTGGCTCGCGGCGGCGTGCACGGTCGGCGCCGTCCTGGTCGCCTACGCGCTCGCGCCCGGCGACGTGGGCGCGCCGCTGCTGGCGATCCCGTTCCTGCCGATGGCCTGGCTCGCTATCCGCGCCGGCATCGTCGGAGCGTCGATCGGCATCCTGGTCGCCGACGCCACCGCTACCGTGCTGCAGATCGTCTCGCATGCGCCGTCCGGCGGTCTGATCGTCTATCAGTCGTTCATCGCGACGAGCGGCGTGATGGCGATCGTCCTGGGCGCGATCGCCTGCGAGCGCAACCGTCTCGAACGGCGTCTGCGCAGGCGGGCGGAGACCGACGCGCTCACCGGTCTGCCCAACCATTCGAGCTTGATCGACTGGATGCTCCGGCGCGGCGACAAGAACGTGGCGCTGGTGGTGGCCGACGTGGACGATATGCGCCTGCTCAACGAAGGCGTCGGCCGGAGCGGCGCGGACACGCTCCTGTCGCTCCTCGGCGAGCGCCTCGCGGCCGTCGCGACCGCGAGTTCGATCGTCGCGCGCGTCAGCGCCGACGAGTTCGCTCTCGTCTCGGAAGCCGTCCACGATATCGACGCGATGACGGGCGCGCTGCACGCCTGCGTCGAGCAGCCGTTCACGCTGGCCGAGGCCCGCATCTATCTCTCGCTCTCGCTCGGGGTCAGCGTCGGCCCGGGCCGCGATCCCGACGTGTTGATCCGCGCGGCCGACGCGGCCGTCGATCGGGCCAAGGCGACCCACCGACGGGAGGTCATCTACACCGGCGACGCCGATACCGCGCGCGGTCAGACGCTGCTCGGCGAGCTCCATCGCGCCGCCGATGAAGGCGAGTTCGTGTCGTTCTACCAGCCCATCTACCGCCGCGCCAATGGACGGTGGAAGTTCGTCGGAGCCGAGGCGCTGATGCGCTGGGACCATCCGGAACGCGGCATCCTCAAGCCGGCTGCGTTCCTGCATCTGCTCGAACGACTGGCCCTAGGCGAACGCGTCGGCTGGACGACGATCGAATCCAACATCGCCCAGGTCAAGCGCTGGCGCGAGATCGACCCGGACTTCACGATGTGGGTCAACGTCTTCGATCGCCAACTGCACGATCCGAAGTTCAAGGACCGTCTTCTCGGATTGCTCGCCGCGCAGGGCGTCCCGCCGAGCGCCCTGATCGTCGAGATCAACGAGACCATCGTCACCGCAGACGAGGCCGAGATCGGCGAGATCACGCAAGGGCTTCGCGACGGCGGCATCCGGGTCGCGATCGACGACTTCGGGACGGGCGGCTCGTCGCTCGGACGGCTGCGCGATACGCCCGCCGACGTGCTCAAGATCGACCGGTCCTTCGTCGCCCGCTGCGAGATCGACCCGCGCGCGAGGGCCGTCGTCCAAGCGGTCATGCGGCTCGCCCGCGACGTCGACCTCGAAGTCGTGGCGGAGGGGGTCGAGAACGCGATGCAACTGTCGATGATCGAGTCGCTCGGCTGCGAACTGGTGCAGGGGTACGCTTTGGCGCATCCGATGCCGGCGGAACGGATCGACGGCTATCTCGCAGAGGCGCGCTCCGCCTCGGCTTAGCGCGTTTGGATGGACCGGGATCGGACTGCGTCCCCTCGTGCGGACGTTCGTCGCGGCCCATCCCGGGCCGCTCCTACTCGTCCGTTTTTTCGCAACGACCAAAGGAAATGCCATCCATGGCTTTTGCGAAAAAATCGGAACGCCGCTCGAGGGGACGCAGCCCGACCCCGGACCATCCAAGCCGTAACCCTCGTCGTCGCCGGGGTTTAGCGGAGGATTTGGGAGGGGCGGGTGCCGAGCCAGGTGGCGAGGTCGGTCTTTTCGGTGTTGTAGGCGCCGGATGCGAGTTCTTGGCGGAGTTCTCCGAAGGTGCCGAAGGCTTCGGCGAACGCGTCGTGCTTGTGGATCGATTCGTAGTTCACTTGGCTCGCGAAGACGAACGTGTCGTCGGGGAGGTCGGCGTAGACGTCGAGCGAGCGGGCGAGGATCCCGCGGACGACATCTTCGACGAACTTCGGGTTGTGGTGCGCCTTGTTGACGATGAAGAACTCGTCCGGGCGCTTGAGCAGATCGTACGTCTCGCTGGACATCGAGTTCTCGACGATCTCGACCAGGTCGTCGGCGCGGACGGCGAAGGCGTCGTCGGAGGCGCCGATCAGCACCGATCCTCGGCCGCGCTGGTTGTGGGTCGCGACCGGGAGGGCGTCGAGCGCGCGCTCCGCGTCGGTGCGCGCGAAGCCGGCCTCGATCAGTTCGCCGAGCGAGTGTTCGCGCACCATCAGCTGCGCGCACGGACAGGCGGTCATGCCTTCGGCTTCGACGCCGACCACGCGGCGCGTCGCGCCGTTCGCGTCGGCGTGAGCGATGCCGATCAGGGTGTAGGTCTCCTCGCCGCGCTTGCCGCTGACGGGCGTCCAGCGCTCCAAGCCGAAATCGGCCTGCAAGCGCACGTCGGCGCGGATGGCGGCTTGGCTCCGGACGATCTCGCGCGCGATCGCTTCGACCAGACGCTCGATGCGCGCGGGCTCGTCCGCGCGGGCGAGCACGTCGAGGGTCGCCTCTTCGAGGATCTCGGAGAACCTCGACATGTGCACGCCGGCCTTGTCCGGCGCGAGATCCGCGACCATCGAGAACGTGCCGTTGAAGACGCGCGCCTTGCCGTCGATCTCGAGATGCACGATCCGCTTGACGGAAGAGACGCCGACGCGACCGAGCGAGAGGCGCACGTCGGGCGCCTCCTCCTGGCGGTTGGCGACGAAGCGCAGGCTGCGCTCGCGGCGCCGGACCCCGCACTCGCCGAGCGCGGCGGCCGCGGCGGCGTAGGCCGGCGCGATCTCGGCGAGCGGGATCAGGTCGTAGGGGCGCGCGCGCAACTGCGGATGCTCGTCGTCCTTGAAGCGCAGCACGTCGATGTCGATCGGCCGCGCCTGCAGGCGGTGCCGGCCGGTCCGGCCGATCGCGGCCTCGACGTCGTGGGTGAACCGCTCGAGCGCCGGGCGTTCCAACTCGGTGCGCACCTCGGCCGCCACGTTGAGGAAGGCCGGGCCGCCCGCGCCCTCCGCCGGCGCGCTCTCGTAGAACGCCGAGACGGCGACGACGGTAGCTCGCGCGCGCAGCCGTTGGAGCGCGGCGAGGATATTCGCCTGGCGATCGCCGAGATTGGAGCCGATCCCGAGGTAGACGTGGTGCATCCGAGGCCTCTTCGGCACCCTCGCGGAAACGCTTGCGCCGTGAGCGAGTTCGAGGTCGCGTTCGGGACCGAGCCGACGCGACGTTTCCGACATCCGCACGCGGTCCTTCGCGCGGATGCGGCGGGCGCGTCGGCGGCGTTCGACGAGGCCGACGCGGCGCTGCGCGCCGGCTATTGGATCGCCGGCCTGTTGGAGTACGAAGGCGGCGGCGCCCTGGGCATCTTCGACCCGCCCGTCGACGAGGCGGCCGCCGAACCCAGCGCGGACGCGTTCGCGGTGGCCTGCGTCCGCGCGTCGCTCGGCCGCTATCGCGAGTCGATCGACGCGATCGCGCGCGCCATCTACGAAGGCGACGTCTATCAGGTCAACTACAGCGTCCGCTACGACCTGCTCTTCGACGGCGATCCGGACGCGCTCTACCGGACGCTCGCCGCGCGCTCGCGCGCCCCGTA
>JANWKW010000196.1 GCA_025451135.1 Vulcanimicrobiia bacterium
ATCAGAATCTCCTGACGGTAAACACCGTGCGGGCCTGCTCTAACTACGGATGGTCTCGCCCCGACGTTGTTACACGTTTGTGGGCGCGCGGGGGGCCTCCCAGCCCCGGGCGCGAACCCTCCCTCCATGATTGCGCTCATACGTCTTAACGGTCAGCCGCTAATGGTCAATTGCGACCTGATCGAGTCGATCGAGGCGACCCCGGATACGGTCGTCACCCTGACCTCGGGGAACAAGCTGATCGTCCGCGACTCGATGGACGAGGTCCAAGCCAAGATCGTCGCGTTCAAGCGGAAGATCTACGGCCCCGGCTAGCGGCCAAGCGGGCCCCCACGAAGCTCCGCTCTCAGGTTCCGGCCTACCCGGCCGATAAAATGTAAAGAACCCGCACCTTTCATCCTTAAGACGGAGCAGCGTTCGTTGGACTTCGCCACAATCGCCGGCCTGATACTCGGCTTCGGCGCGATCCTGTTGGCCGGCTGGGTCGGCGGCACGGATCCCCACGTGATCTTCGGGCGTTGGGAAGCGCTCGTCCTGATCCTGGGCGGCACCCTCGGTGCGACGCTCCTGTCGTTCCCCGCGCGCACGTTCTTCAAGGGGTTCTTCGGCGGTTTCAAGACGGCGTTCGTCGAGATCGATTTCCACGAGCGCGACGTCATCGCGACCCTGGTGACGTTCGCCGAGAAGGCGCGTCGCGAGGGACTGCTCGCTCTCGAGAACGAGGCGGCCGCGCTGGACGACGATTTCATGCGCAAGGGCATCCAGCTGGTCATCGACGGCCGCGATACCGAGATCATCCGCAAGGTGCTCGAGACCGAGGTCAGCTTCGTCCAGGAACGCGGCAATAAGGCCGAAGCGGTCTTCACGTCGCTGGGCGGCTATTCGCCGACGCTCGGCATCATCGGCACGGTCCTCGGACTGATCGGTATGCTCAAGGGTCTGGCGAGCGCCTCGACCGGCAACGTGACCGGGACGATCGGGGTCGCGACCGCGCAGGCGTTCGTGGCGACGTTCTTCGGGATCCTGTTCGCCAATCTGCTGTGGCTGCCGATCGCGACCAAGATCAAGGAGCGGTACGGCCAACTGCTGCTGCTGCGCGAGATCATGATCGAAGGCATCCTGGCGATCCAGGCCGGCGACAACCCGCGCCTGCTCGAGGAGAAGCTGCTGGCGTTCCTGGATCCGAAGGATCGCGAGAGCGCCGTGGACGAAGGCGGCGCGGTCTCCGAAGCGGGTCTTTCCGCATCGTCGGCGTGAGGCGCTGCGGGTGCCCCAGCAGCTCAAGACGGCCGCGCGCGCGGCGGAGTCGCGATTCCGGCGGCGCCAGGACGAACAGAAGGTCGAGACGGCCGGCATGATGCGCTGGCTGTTGACGTACGCGGACGACATCACGCTCATGCTCGCGCTGTTCATCATCCTGTTCTCGATGTCGACCATCAGCGCGGCCAAGATCCAGCGCTTCGCGCGCCAAGTGACCGCCGGCTTCGACAACACCTGGTCGGTGAACCAGCCGCCCAGCGGCGGCACCGAAGGTCAGAACATGCTCGACTCGAGCTCGACCGTCCCGGCCGTCGAGAAGGAACTGCAGCAGTACGTCGCCAGGAACCATCTGCAGAACCAGGTACAGGTGCACCTCGACCGCCGCGGACTGGTCATCACGCTGCTCTCGGACAAGTCGTACTACGACAGCGGGAGCGCCGAACTGCGTCCGCAGACGATGCGGATCCTCGACGAGATCGCGACCTTCTTGCGCCGCAACGACAATCTGATCCGGGTCGAAGGCAACACCGACGACGTCCCGATCGCGACGGCCGCCTTCCCGACCAACTGGGAGCTGTCGACGGCGCGCGCCGTCAACGTCGTGCGCTACCTGCACGAGCACGACGCGATCTCGCCGACCCGCCTCTCGGCGGCAGGCTATGGAGAGTTCCACCCACGGACGACGAACGCGACGGGCGACTCGCGTCAGCAGAACCGGCGCGTCGACGTCGTGCTGCTCAACGCCAGCATCTCGGCCGCCGAAAAAGGGACCTGAAAAGCCGTCATGTCAAGCCTCTCGCAAGAAGAGATCGACGCCCTCATCAACTCGCTCTCGGGGCCGGCGGCGCCGGTCAAAGAGGTCGAGACCAAACGCATCAAGTCGTTCGATTTCCGCTTCAACAAACGTCTGGACAAGTTCTCGAACAACCAGCTGCAGACGCTGCGCACGCTGCACGAGAACTTCACCCGCCTGCTCAACAACTCGCTTTCGGTCTACCTGCGGACGCGCGTCGAGGCCTCGATCGTCTCGATCGAGCAGATCTCGTACGGCGACTTCATCGCGTCGATCGGCATCCCGTCGATCCTGGCGATCTATTCGATGGACCCGCTCCCCGGCAGCGGCGTCGTCCAGGTCGACCTGAACCTGGTCTTCTCCATCATCGACCGGCTGCTCGGCGGTCCGGGCTGGTTCCCGAACAAGCTGCGCGACCTGACCGACATCGAGCGCACGCTGATGCAGCGCTTCATGGCGCGCATGCTCAACTCGTACCGCGAGTCATGGAACTACCTGCTGACGCTCTCGCTCAAGATCGAGGCGCTCGATTCGAACCCGCAGTTCATCCCGCGCATCATCCCGCTCGACCAGATCGTGGCCTACGTCTCGATGGAGCTGAAGGTCGGCGACATGGCGGGCGTGATGAACTTCTGCCTGCCGTACCTGGTGCTGCAGTCGGTCGGCTCGCAGCTGACCGACTTCCAATGGTCGCCGACCGTCGTGGCCGGACGCGGCATGACCGAGGAAGATCTGGCGCAGCTGACCCGCAACGTCGAGCGGGCCGGGGTGGACCTCCAGGTCGAGCTCGGCAAGACCCACGTCTCCCTGCGCGACCTGGTCGCGCTCAAGCCGGGCGACGTGCTGGTCTTCGACAAGCCGACCAGCGAGCCGCTGGTGGCGAAGATCAACGACAAAGAGAAGTTCCGCGTCTATCCGGGCATGCATCGCGACAAACTCGCGGTCCAGGTCTCGAAGATCGTCCGGAACGAGGACGACTGAGGTAGGATACGAGTATGCCCGATATGCAAGACCTGGCCGATTCGATGCTGGCCGCCGCCGCGACCGTGCTCGGCCGGCTGGTCGAACAGCCCGCCGCCGCGACCGCGGCGACGCGCAACGACCATGAAGGCTCGATCCGGACCGACGGGGCCGAACTCGTCGCGGTGGCCGAGATCCCCGCGCTCTCGGCCCAGGTGGTGGTGCGTTTCGCGAACCGCGATATGCAGCAGATCGTCGGGCTGATGCTCGGCGGGACCGACGACGGCTCCGAGATGGGCGCCATGCAGCTCTCGATCGCCTCCGAGACCGCCTCGCAGATCGCGGCCGCCATGTGCGAACGTCTGGCCACCGAGGTCGGCGCGTCGTCGGAGGGAATCGTGGCCGAACTCAAGTCCGACGCGACCGCGCTGCCGCCCCCGCCGTTCGAGTCGTACGAGGGCACGATCCAGCTCGGACCGGATCTCACCCCGACCCTCTGCGTCGACTTCGCCGCCATCACCCTCTCGCGGCTCGGTCTCGCCGTCCCCGAGGCGGCGCCCGCCCCCGCATCCGCATCCGCAGCCGCCCCCGCCGCTAAGGCGCCTAAAAGCACGGCTGACGAGGCTGTCACCCCGAGCGTAGCGCCGGAGGCGCGGAGTCGAGGGACCGAACCGGTCTCGGCCAGCGCCCAGAGCGTCGCGTTCTCGCAGCTCGCGCCGACCCCGGTCCGCACGGCGGAGCCCGGTCAGGCCAACCTGGACCTGGTCCACGACGTCCCGCTGCTGATCAGCGCGGTGCTCGGGCGGACGGCCATGCCGCTGCGCGAAGTGGTCTCGCTCCAGGCCGGCAGCGTCTTCGAGCTCGACAAGGCCGCCGCCGAGCCGATCGACCTGTTCGTCAACAACATCTTGATCGCGCGCGGCGAGGTCGTCGTGGTCGACGACAAGTACGCGGTCAAGATCAGCGAGCTCAACCCGCCGGTCGGATAGCCGAAGCGGTGACGGCGGGCTTCTGGGCTCAGTACCTGTTCGCGCTCGGAGTCGTCGCGCTGATGCTCTTCGGCCTGTACGCGGTCGTGCGCGGCCTGACGCGCGGGCGGCTGTTGGCCGCCAACGACAAGCGTCTGGTCGGGGTGGTCGACACCGCGATCGTTTCGCAGAACACCAGCATCCACGTGGTCAAGGCCGGCTCGAAGTATTTGCTGGTCGGCGGCGGCAGCGGGCACTTGAACGCCCTCGGCGAGCTGTCGGCCGACGAGGTCGAAGCGTGGCTCGCCGACCAGCGCCGCGCGCACGACGAGCAGATGCGTTCGATGAGCGGATTGCTCGGCCGCCTGCGCGGGAAGAAGACGTGACCGTCATCCGCGACGTCGCCGCCCAGACCTGGCGCCTGTACAAGTGGTTCTTCGTCGGCTTCGGCCTGGCGGCGTTCTTCCTCTGGCTGCTGCCGGCCATCGCGGCGGCCGCGACGGCGCCGGTCGCTCCCACCGCGCCCACCGTGAGCATCCCGTCGGTCAGCATCGGCGTCGGCGGCGCGAAGAACCCGAAGGACGTCGTCGGAGCGCTCCAGATCCTGCTGCTGCTCACGGTGCTCTCGCTCGCGCCGACGCTGCTGGTGCTGCTGACGTCGTTCACCCGCATCATCGTCGTGCTCTCGTTCGTACGGACCGCACTCGGCACCGCGCAGGTCCCGCCGAACCAGGTGCTGGTCGGGCTCGCGCTGCTGCTGACGTTCTTCGTGATGAATCCGGTCATCCGCGACGTCAACGCGAACGCGCTCCAGCCGTACGAGAAGCATCAGATCACGCAGGCGGTCGCCCTGGACCGCGCGGCCAAACCGCTGCGCGCGTTCATGTTCCGGCAGACGCGCGAGAAGGATCTGCAGCTGTTCTACACGATCTCGAAAGAGCCGCGTCCGACCGCCCAGAACGACGTGCCGACGTACATCCTGATCCCGGCCTTCGTGCTCTCCGAGCTCAAGACGGCCTTCGAGATCGGCTTCGCCATCTACGTGCCGTTCATCGTAATCGACATGGTGGTCGCGTCGATCCTGCTCTCGATGGGCATGATGATGATCCCGCCCGTGCTGATCTCGCTGCCGTTCAAGATCCTGATCTTCTTGCTGGTCGACGGATGGAACCTGACCGTCGCCGCCCTCTTCCAGAGCTTCCACACGACATGAGTTTCGGCGACGTCATCGGTCTCGGACGCGACGCGATCTTCGTGACCCTGGTGGTCGCGGCGCCGGTCCTGCTGCTGAGCATGGTGGTCGGACTGGTGATCTCCATCTTCCAGGCGGTCACCCAGATCCAGGAACCGACGCTCACGTTCATCCCGAAGATCCTGGTCTCGGCCGCCGCCATCCTGTTCTTCGGACCGTTCATGCTCGCGATGCTGACCGACTTCACCACGAGGGTCTTCAACAGTCTCCCCGCCCTGGTGCGCTAGGGCGCGCGCGAGGACCGATGATCGACCTCTTCGGTCTGACGCCGGCGCACGTCGAGACATTCCTCTTGGTCTGGGTGCGCGTGAGCGTGATGCTCTTCGTCTTCCCGATCTTCTCGGCGCCCCAGATCCCCCAGCTGGCGCGCGTCGGCTTCGGCCTGCTGGTCTCGTTCGCGATCTTCCACTCCGTCCCGCTGATGGCGCCGTCGCACGACGTGATCTCGCTCGCGGCGGCGGTCCTCAGCCAGGTCGTCCTCGGGCTGATCGTCGGTTTCGTCGCCTCGCTGGTCTTCGTCGGTATCCAGTTCGCGGGAGAGATGATCGACCTGCAGATCGGCTTCGCGGTCGCCAACGTGATCAGCCCGCAGACGCAGCAGCAGATCACCATCATCGGCGAGCTGGAACTGACCCTCGCGACCCTGCTCTTCCTGGTGACCGACTCCCACCTGCTGCTGCTCCAAGGCATCGCCGGCTCGTTCCATCTGGTCACGCTGCCGTACATCGCGCTCGACCCGAGCGTCGCGGGGAACGTGATGATCTTCTTCTCGTCGGCGCTCACGCTGGTCTTCAAGATCGCCGCCCCGGCGGCGGTCTCGCTGTTCCTGGTGAACGTCGCGCTCGCGTTCATGGCGCGGGTCGCCCCGCAGATGAACGTGTTCGTGGTCGGCCTTCCGCTGCAGATCAGCGTGGGCATGCTGATGCTCGCGTTCTCGCTGCCGCTGCTGGCCACCGTGGGGCCGGGGCTGTTCTCGCAGATCGCCCACGACATGGACACCGTCATGCGCGGCCTGAAAGCCTAGCCGCTCGAGGAAAGAAGAAGCCGGCGCGAACGCACCGGCTTCTCCGACCTTGGCCCGCGCCGCGCGAGGGCTAGAAGTACTGGAACTGGCCGAGCTTGTTGCCGGCGTTCTCGGTGTAGTAGATGCGCAGGTCGGGGCCGATCGCCATGAGCGACGGCGAGCTATTGGCGGTCGGCACCGGGAAGAGCGTGACCGTGGAGCTCGCGACGAGGAACCGGCCGATCGCGTTGCCGGTCGTGTCCGCGAAGTAGAAGTTGTTGTCCGCGCCCAGGATCAGGCCGCGCAGTCCGGGGTGCGCGCCGGTCAGCGCGTACTCGTTGGTCACGACGCCGGTGGTGGTGATGCGGCCGAGCTTGACCGCGGCGCTCTCGACGAACCACAGCGCGCCGTCGGCGCCGCTGACGATCTGGTACGGCTGGGCGGCCGCCGTCGTGGTCGGATACTCGGTGAAGACGCCCGTCGTGGTGACGCGACCGATCTTCGAGGCGGCGCTCTCGGTGAACCAGAGCGCGCCGTCCGGGCCGGCGGTGATGCCGGTCGGATTGCTGGCGGCCGTCGGCACGGCGAACTCGGTGATCGTCCCGCCGGTGGTGATCCGGCCGATCTTGTTCGCGCTCGCTTCCGTGAACCACAGGTTGCCGTCGGAACCGACGGTCAGGAACTGCGCCCCCGAGGAGGCGGTCGGGATCGGGTACTCGACGATCAGCGAGCCGTTCAGGTTGATCTTGCCGATGTTGTTCCCGGCGCTCTCGGCGAACCACAGGTTGCCGTCCGGGCCGGCGACGATACCGACCGGCGACGACGCCGCGGTGGGAAGCGGGAACTCGTTGAACGTGGCGGTCGTATCGAGGCGGCCGATCTTGTTGCCGCTCTGTTCGGTGAACCACAGGTTGCCGTCGGCGCCCCGCGCGATACCGGCCGGCGCGCTGTTCGCGGTCGGGATCGTATACTCGCTCGTGGTGTGTGGCACGACGGGAGTGGCCGTCGGTGCGACGGTGTTCCCATCGATGACCGTGCCCTTGCCGCAGCCGGTAAAGGCCACGACGACGAGCGCGGCGCCCGCGAGAAAGCCCAGGGTCCGTTGCAAAATTCTCTCCTTCGGTGTTCGGTCAGCCTGGGGTATTGGCAGGCTAGGCGCGCCATCCCTGGATAGGATAGCCGCCCAAGGCTGTACCCGGCCTGGGGAAAAGCTCCCTCGCGGCCGATGTAAAGGAAGAAGAATATGCGCTTTGAGTCCTAGCCGTGGCTAAACCGGAACAAACCGAGAAGGCCACACCCAAACGCAAAGACGAGGCCCGCAAGCGCGGTCAGGTCGCCAAGAGCCCCGAGCTTGCCGGGTCGGCGATCTTCCTTGCGGCCGTCTTCATATTGCACGGCTTCGTGGCTCCCGGCCTGGCGTCGGTCACGGCCATGATGCGGACCATCTTCGGAAACGCCTCGGCCCTGGAGCCGCTGACCATCCACTCGGTCTGGAGCCTGTTCGCCGGCGGCTTCCTGACGGTCGGCCTCGTCCTGGTCGTGCTCTTCGGCTGCACGATGGGGATCGCGCTCCTGGCCAACCTCGCGCAGTTCGGATTCCTGTTCACCCTCAAGGCGATCGCCCCGAAGTTCTCCAAGATCAATCCGCTGACGGGCTTTCAACGGCTCTTCTCCAAGCAAGTGGTCGTCAATCTGGCCAAGCAGCTGCTCAAGCTGGGCGCCGTCATCATCATCCTGTGGACGACCATCGGCGCGCACGTGAGCCTGTTCGCCCAGGTCGGCCAGTCGACGCCCGCGACTATGGTCGCCATGACCTCGGAGCTGGTCTTCGAGATCGCCTGGAAGTTCGGTCTCTTGCTGCTCGTCATCGCCCTCGCGGACTACGCGTACGAACGCTGGCAGTCCGAGGAGAGCATGAAGATGAGCAAGCAAGAGGTCCGCGACGAGCACCGGCAAGCCGAGGGCAATCCCGAGGCCAAGGGCGCGTTCAAGCGCAAACAGCGCGAGTTCGCGCGCCGCCGCATGATGGCGGCCGTGCCGCGGGCGACCGTGGTGGTGACCAACCCGACCCACTTCGCGATCGCGCTGGAATGGGACGACGACGGCATGGCCGCTCCGGTGGTCGTCGCCAAGGGCGCCGACTTGATGGCGAAACGGATTCGCGAGCTCGCGCGCGAACACGGCGTACCGATCTTGGAGAACCCTCCGCTCGCGCGTACGCTCTACGATACGGTGGAGATCGACCAGGCCATCCCGCCGAATCTGTACGCGGCCGTCGCGCAGGTGATCGCCTTCGTCTTCAAGCTCAAGCGCCGGACGATCGCGTGAGCGAGCGCGTCTCCCGGGCCGTCCCCATCCTGATCGCCGCGGCCTCGATGCTGCTGGTGCTGCTGATCATCGTGCCGGTGCCCACCTGGGTGCTCGACATCCTGCTGACGTTCAACATCATGATCGCGCTGCTGATCATCGGCACCGCGCTCTTCGCGGAGAACGCGCTCGCGTTCTCGGTCTTCCCGACGCTGCTGCTGATCATCACGCTCTTCCGGCTCTCGCTCAACGTCACGGCCACGCGCTGGATCCTCTCCAACGGCTCGGCCGGCACCGACGCGGCCGGCGACGTGATCAAGTTCTTCGGCGAGATCGTGATCGGCGGCAACTACGCGGTCGGCTTCGTCATCTTCCTGATCCTGGTGATCATCCAGTTCGTGGTCATCACCAACGGCGCGGGCCGCGTCGCCGAGGTCGCCGCGCGCTTCACCTTGGACGCGATGCCGGGCAAGCAGCTCGCGATCGACGCCGACCTCAACGCCGGCCTGATCACCGAGGCCGAGGCCCGTCAGCGGCGCAAGGACATCCAGCGGTCGGCCGACTTCTACGGCGCGATGGACGGCGCGTCCAAGTTCGTGCGCGGCGACGCGATCGCGGCCGGCATCATCGTCGCGATCAACACCCTCGGCGGCTTCGTCGTCGGCATCGTGCACGCGGCCAACTTCCAGACCGTGCTCGGCACCTACACGCTGCTGACCGTCGGCGAAGGCATCGTCACCCAGATCCCGGCGCTGCTGATCTCGACGGCGACCGGCATCATCGTCACCCGGGCGGCGTCCGAGAACGACTTCGGCAGCGATCTGACCAAGCAGCTGAGCGGACAGCCCAACGCGATCCTGGTGGCCGCCATCATGGCGACCATCTTCGGGTTGTTCGGCCTCGCGCGCTGGCTGATGTTCGCGGCGGCGGCGGGGATGTTCGTGTTCTACGCGTTCCGCCGGCGCGCGCTCGCGACCGCGGGCGGTCCCGGCATGCTCTCCGGCGGCGGCGCCGCGGCGATCGCGGGCGGCCCGGCCGCGCCGGCCAAGCCGGCCGAGTCGGTCGTGCCCCTGCTCTCGTACGATCCGATGGAGCTGGAGATCGGCTTCGGCCTGATCCCGCTGGTCGACGTCAACCAGGGCGGCGATCTGCTCGAGCGCATCACGCTGATCCGCCGCCACGCCGCGCGCGATCTCGGCATCGTCGTCCCGCCGATCCGCGTGCGCGACAACCTGCAGCTCAAACCGAACGCCTACGTGGTGAAGATCTACGGTCTCGAGGTCGCGACCGCCGACGTGATGGTCAGCCGGCTGCTCGCGATGAATCCGGGAACGGCGACCGCCGCGATCGACGGCATCGCGACCACCGAGCCGGCCTTCGGTCTGCCCGCGTTGTGGATCCCGGATACCGGCAAGCCGGAGGCCGAGATGGCCGGCTACACCGTGATCGACCCCACCTCGGTGATCGCGACGCATCTCACCGAGCTGATCAAGGCGCACGCGCCCGATCTGCTCGGGCGTCAGGAGACCTCGGCACTGCTCGACAACGTCAAACAGCACTACCCGGTGGTGGTGGAAGAACTGGTGCCGCAGCTGCTCACGGTCGGCGAGATCCAGCGCGTGCTGCAGAACCTGCTGCGCGAACGTATCCCGATCCGCAACCTGATCCTGATCCTCGAGACGCTGGCGGACGCCGCCCGCGTCAGCAAGGACATCGACTACTTGACCGAGCGCGTGCGCTCCTCGCTGGCGCGCCACATCTCGGCGGAATACGCCGAGGACGGTCTGCTCTCGGTCATCACGGTGGATCCGCGTCTGGAGTCGCTGCTCGCCGAAGCGGTGCGGCGCGGCGAGGACGCCTACGCCCTGCTCGATCCGAACACGGTCGCACGCATCTACACCTCGCTCGCCAAGCAGATCGCGATCGCCCAGGGCTCCGGGCTCGCGCCGATCGTGCTGGCCTCGCCGTCCGTCCGGCTGGCCCTCAAGCGCCTGACCGAACGGGCCGCGCCCCAGCTGGTGGTGCTCGCCTATTCCGAGATCGCTCCGGGTCTGCGGGTCGAGTCGATCGGCCAGATCTCGGCCACCGACGACGACGGCAGGGAACCGACCGCGCCTCCCGGCGAAATGAGCGCGCGATGATCTTCAAGGCGATCTTCGGCGGCTCGAGCGGCCGCATCCCCGCGACCCGTCTCCCCGCCGTCCACGGCTTCGCCGACGTGACCGTGGCCGGCCGCCCGGCGCGATCCGTCTCGGTCGAAGCGGTCGACGACCGCACCATCGTCACCCGCGAGATCCTCGGACGGCCCGGCGAACAGGCCGTCTTCGTCTACGCCAACGACCACGGCAAGTACCGGTTCGGCACCCGGATCCTCCGGGCCAAAGACGGCGAGACCGCCTTCGAAGCCCCCAAGAAGGTCGACGTCGTCGGCAAGGCAGCCGGCGGCGGCGGGGCCCAGAAGCGCGCCTCCGTCCGCCTAGATACGATCGTGCCGGGGCAGTGGCGGTTCGCGCCCGGCGGCAAGGGCATGGGCGACTTCGTGCGGGCCAACATCCGGGATATCAGCCGGGGCGGCTGCAGCCTGATCGTCGACCGCCACATCAAGGGCGGGACGACCCTCGAGGTCCGTCTCCAGCTCCGTTCGGACCGGCCGGTCCTGGTCGTCCTCGGGGAAGTGATGCGGACCGAGCCGATCGCGGCCTCCGGGCGGTTCTCCCACGGCCTGCGCTTCCACGGGGTCACCCCGGAAGAAGACCACGCCATCCTGGATTTCATCAACCGGAAGCAGGCCGAGCTCCGCAGCCGCGGGCTGGCGTGACGGCCCTCACGCGGCCTTAACAAAAGCCGCGTTTCGGCCGATGGATGAGGTAAGGATGGCCGGTCCGTTTTGCTAAGCGGTCCGGTACGGTCTTGTAACACGTCATTTTTTTTGGAGCACACGGATGAGCAAGAGGGTCCTCATCGTAGACGACGCGGTCGTCATGCGGATGATGATCAAGGGCATACTCTCGAAGAACGGCTTCGAGGTTGTCGGGGAAGCCCAGAACGGCGTCGAGGCCGTCGATAAGTACAAACAACTGACCCCCGACCTGGTGACCATGGACATGGTCATGCCCGAGATGGACGGCATCACCGCCGTACGTCAGATCATCGCCCACGATCCGAACGCCAAGATCATCATGTGCACGTCCATGGGTCAGCAGGCGCTCGTCGTCGAGGCGATCCAGGCCGGAGCGAAGTCGTTCATCACGAAGCCGTTCCAGCCGCCGAAGATCCTCGAGACGATCGACAAGGTGCTCGTATGAGCCAGAGCATGTCGCTCTCCGAACTGCAGAAAGACGCGCTCAAAGAGGTCGGCAACATCGGCGCCGGCCACGCCGCGACCGCGCTCTCGCAGCTGCTCAACACCAAGATCAACCTGAGCGAGCCGCGCATCGAGGTCATCAAGTTCCGCGACCTGGCGTCGCGCATCGGCAACGAGAGCCGCACGGTCGCCGCGCTGCATATGTACGTGCGGGGCGAGGCGCCCGGCCAGATGATCGTGATCTTCGACCGCGAGCAGGCCCTCGATTTCGTCAGCGCGTTCCTCAAGCGCGTGATCGGCGACATCCAGATCTTCGATTCGATCGCGGACTCGACGCTCAAGGAGCTCGGCAACATCATCGCCGGCTCGTACCTGACGGCGATCATCCAGCTCACCAACATCAACCTGCTGCCGTCCGTGCCGACGCTCTCGTACGGCACCATCCAGGCCGCCTTCCGCACGCTGATGTCGATCCTCCCGGATCAGGACGTCTTCTTGATCGAGAGCGCGTTCCTGGACAAGGAGAAGGTCGTCGCGGGTCAGTTCATCCTGATCCCCGAGACGGGATCGCTCGGCCCGCTGCTCTCCGTCTTCGGCGTAGAGTAAGCGTCCTCTCGAGAACGACTGGTGGCTGACGAGGTCTTCGACCGGTCCGAGTTCATCGCGTACTTCCGCGATGAATCCGAGGAGCTGCTGCAGCAGATCGACGCCGATCTGCTGCGCCTCGAGGAGTTCGTGCAGACCGGGACCCCCGAGCCCGAGATCGTCAACTCGCTCTTCCGGGCGCTGCATACGGTCAAGGGCAGCTCCGGAATGCTCGGCTTCGTCGACGTGCAGACGCTCGCGCACAAGCTCGAGAACCTGTGCGACCTGCTGCGCAAGGACCGGATGCCGCTCTCGGAAGGGAGCGTCGACATCCTCTTCGCCGGTCGCGATTTCCTGACCGATCTGGTCGAATCGGCCGTCAACCAGACGCCGGCGCCGCACGGCTTGGACGACTACATGGGACGCCTCGACCAGTTCGCGGGCATCTACGAAGAGACGTCGCAGGTCATCGAAGGCAAGACCGGCTCCGAGATGGATTTCGACGCCGCCTCCGGGCAGAGCGACGTCAGCGCGGATCAGATCGCCGCTTTCGAGGCCGAGATCGAACGGCTCTTGGCCGAAGCCGGCGGCGCGCGCCCGCCGGCCGCATCCGAGCCGGCCGTCGCCGCCGCGATCGCCGCGCCGGAGCCCGGTGCCGTCGCGCCCGTCGCCAACGTCGTGGCGGCCGCCGCGGCGCGCCGCGACGAGAAGGCCAAAGACGCCAAGGACGGCTCCAAGCGCGCCGCCGGCCAGACCATCCGCGTCGACATCGAGCGCCTCGACACGCTGCTCAACCTGGTCGGCGAACTGGTGATCAATCGCACGCGCATCTCCGACATCGCGTCCACCCTGTCGCGGCTGACCAACGACAAGGCCGTCGCCGCGCCGCAAGCCCTGATCGGACCGCTGGCCAAGGAGCTCGCCAACAGCGCGGCCTCGCTGGCGCGTACCAGCAACGAGATCCAAGAGTCGATCATGAAGGTCCGCATGGTCCCGATCGGGCAGGTCTTCGACCGCTTCCCGCGCCTGGTGCGCGACGTCGCCAAGGCGCGCGGCAAAGAGGTGCAGCTCGACATCTCCGGCGCCGAGACCGATCTCGACAAGACCATCGTCGACGAGGTCGGCGAGCCGCTGATGCACCTGCTGCGCAACTGCGTCGACCACGGCATCGAGTCGCCCGACGTGCGCGAGGCGCGCGGGAAGAAGCGCACCGGGACGATCGCGCTCAACGCCTTCCACGAAGGCAACCAGATCATCATCGAGGTCTCGGACGACGGCAACGGCATCGACCTCGAGCGCGTCCGCGCGCGCGGCATCAAGCAAGGCCTGATCGGCGCCGACGACAAGCTGAGCGATCGCGAGCTGATCGAGCTGATCTTCACGCCCGGCTTCTCGACCGCCGAGACCGTCTCGGACGTGAGCGGCCGCGGCGTCGGCATGGACGTGGTGAAGAAGAACATCACGCGCCTCAAGGGCGTCTTCGACGTCGACTCGGTCGCCGGAGCCGGCACGAAATTCACGATCAAGCTGCCGCTGACGCTGGCCATCATCCAGGCGCTGCTGGTCCGCGTCGTCGACGAGCTCTACGCGATCCCGCTCGACTCGGTGATCGAGTCGCAGCGCGTGGAATTGCCGGACGTGCGGACCGTCCACGGCAACGAGGTGATCACGCTGCGCGGCCAGGTCGTCCCGCTGCTGCGCATCGCGGACTTCTTCGAGCTCGGCGGCGCGCGCGATCCGGAGAAGGTGATGATCGTGATCGTCGGGCTGCAGGGCCGACAGGTCGGCCTGGTCGTCGACGGGTTCCAAGGCGAGCAGGAGATCGTGATCAAACCGCTCTCGGTCGTCGTCGGGAGGATCCCCGGCATCTCGGGAGCGACCATCCTCGGCAACGGCCAGATCTCGCTGATCATCGACGTGCATTCGCTCGTGAGCGAGGCGTACGCGGGCGGCGACGTCGCGCGCGCGGAATACTCCGGAGTTTAACGACATGGCAGAGACCGGCAACGACAAGCAGCAGTTCTCGGGCGAGAAGATCAAGGTCGTCTCGTTCCGCCTGGGGACCGAGGAATACGGCGTGGACATCGCCCAGGCGCAAGAGGTGATCCGGATGGTCGAGATCACCCACGTGCCGCGCGCCCCGCGCTTCATGGAAGGCGTCATCAACCTGCGCGGGCAGCTGATCCCGATCATCGACCTGCGCACGCGTTTCGGCATGCCGCGCGTCGAGAAGACGAAATCCAGCCGCATCGTGGTGACCGACATCGGCTCCAAGCGGGTCGGCATCATCGTCGACTCGGTCTCGGAAGTCATCGACATCCCGATCGAGAACATCGAAGATGCGCCCGAGATGATCGCGGGCATCGGCACCGAGTACATCCAAGGCGTCGGCAAGGTCGCCGACCGTCTGATCATCATGCTCGACCTCACGATGGTCATCACCACCGACGAGCGACGCGATCTCGAACTCCTCGACTCGCAGCTGACCGCATCGACGTGAGCCGGCGCCGCAGGCGTTCGCGTCCCCTCCTCCGGCGCGCCGTCCGATGGTCCATCGGCGGCGTTTTGCTTTGCGTCGCGTTCGTGCTCGGGTGCAATCTGCTGGTGATCGGATCGACCGAGACCCGGCGTTTCGAGACGGTCGCCGCCGTGCCGGGCCGTCCGGTCGCATTGGTGCTGGGAGCGGGACTCAATGCCGACGGCACGCCCAGCGGCATGCGGGCCGACCGGCTGGACGCGGGTGCCGCACTACTGCGGGCCGGCAAGGTCCGGGCGCTGCTCTTCAGCGGCGACAACGGCTCGATCTGGCATAACGAGCTTGCCTCGATGCAGCGGTACGCGCTCGCGCACGGGGTACCGGCCTCCAAGATCGCGCTGGACTACGCCGGGTTCGACACCTACGACTCGTGCTATCGCGCGCGCCGGATCTTCGGCGTGCGCCGCGCCGTGGTCGTCACCCAGGAGTTCCATTTGGCCCGAGCCACCTATCTGTGCCGGGCGATGGGCATCGACGCGGTCGGCATCGCCGAACCCGACTGGGGCAAGTACGGGAACGGCATGATGGCAGAGCAGGCCGCGCGCGAAGTGGCCGCCCGCGTGAAGGCCGTGATCGACGTCCTGACCCGGCGGCGGCCACCCGTCCTCGGCAACCCCGAACCGATCCGGGCGGCTAGCTCTTAAAATATTAGTTGACAGCCCCGACCGACTCCGCTATAGTCAAACTAAAGATTTAGTTTGACGGAG
>JANWKW010000197.1 GCA_025451135.1 Vulcanimicrobiia bacterium
CGTTGCGCCGGCCGGCGGTCGTGTCCTCGACCGCGAATCCGATACGCGCATCCTCGGCGCTCACGTCGATCGCCTGGCGCAAGACCTCGTTCTGCGACAGGTCGAGATTGTTATCGCCGTCGCGATAGATACCGAACTCCAGCGCTCGCTGCGCCGGCATGATGGTCGCCTGCAAAGTAGCCTCCTCGGAAAAAGTCGTTCCGAGGGTCTACTGCTCGCAAAGGCGCGCCCGCCAAGGGGAGCGCCGCTATTTGCCTTTCGCTTTCGAAGCGTCGTAGGCCAGGGCTTCTTTGATGAGGGCCTTCAGCTTGGGCGCGTCGACCTTGTCGCCTTCGAAGAAATCGATCGCGCGCCGCTGGTTGCCCTCGAGCCCGGCGTTGAACAGGCCGTGCGCGTCCTTGAAGCGGGCGCCCTTATCGA
The DNA here is from genome assembly GCA_025451135.1 of Vulcanimicrobiia bacterium. GTDB lineage: Bacteria > Vulcanimicrobiota > Vulcanimicrobiia > Vulcanimicrobiales > Vulcanimicrobiaceae > JALYSX01. Next base: position 421 of record JANWKW010000197.1, read on the forward strand.
AGGTCAGCTTGACCTTGCCCTTGTGCGGGTTCATCACGCAGATCAGCCCGTGTTTGGAGTAGGTGGGCGTGCCCATCCACTTCCACTCCTCGACGATGCCGGGATCCGCGTCGAGCAGCAGCCGGCGCAGCTTTGCCAGCACGTCCCCGCGCCAGTCGGCGGTCTCGCGGATCAGCTTGTCGATCTGTTGCGAAGGGCTCATCCCCGCCAATTACGTCAGCGCCGGCGACGGGCCTTCGACTGATAGACCATGCGCGGCTTGGGCGCCTCGACGCTGGCTTCGGGGAAGAGCGGGTTGACGGAGCGTTCGATCCGCTTGCCGATGATGTGCTCGATGCGGCGGATCAGCGGCTCTTCGTCGTCGGCCGCGAACGTGATCGCGTCGCCGGCCGCCTGCGCGCGCGCCGTCCGGCCGACGCGATGCACGTAGTCCTCCGGCGCCATCGGGACGTCGAAGTTCACGACGTGGCCGAGCTGGTGGATGTCGATTCCGCGGGCGGCGATGTCGGTCGCGACCAGGACGCGCACGCGGCCGTGTTTGATGTGCTCGAGGGCGCGTTCGCGCTGCCCCTGCGAACGGTCGCCGTGCATCAGCGCGACCGGGATCTGCGCGCGCTGGAGCGCGATCGCGAGCCGGTTGGCGCGGGCCTTGGTGCGGGTGAAGGCGATCGCCGACGAGATCGAATCGTCTTTGAGCAGCTCGAGGAAGAGCGCCGTCTTGTGCTCCTGCGGGACGGCGTAGAGCTTCTGGGTCAGCGTCTCGACGTTCTGCGCCTCGAGCGCGAGTTCGACCCGGACCGGGTCGACCAGGATGTCCTTGACCAGGCCGTGGATCGCCGGCGGCATGGTCGCGGAGAAGAACAGGATCTGCCGGACCGACTCGATGCGCGAGAGGATCCGGCGCACGATCGGCAGGAAGCCGATGTCCAGCATGCGGTCGGCCTCGTCGAGGACGACGGTCGTCACGTCCTTCAGCGGAGCCTTGCCGCTCTGCATGTGGTCCCACAGCCGTCCGGGAGTCGCGACCACGATGTCTGCTCCGGTGCGTAGGGCGGTGATCTGCGGGCCGGCGGCGACGCCGCCGTAGACCGCCGCGATGCGGATGTCGGTGTGCTTGGCGAGTAGCCGCAGGTGACTGCAGATCTGATCGGCCAGCTCGCGGGTCGGCGCGAGGATCAGCGCGCGGGTCTTTCCGCGCGGCAGATCGAGCAGCGCGTCGAGGATCGGGAGGCCGAAGGCGGCGGACTTGCCGCTGCCGGTCTGGGCGCTGGCCAGGGCGTCGCGCCCTTCCATGGCCGGCGGGATGGCCTGGACCTGGATCGGGGTCGGGGCGGTGAACTGCATGTCGGCGAGGGCGCGGAGGAGCGCCGGCTTCAAGCCGAGGTCGTCAAATGTGCTGATGGTGGTCGTCTTTTCGAGTGCGCGCGAGGTCGATCGCATTCGAAAGATCGCGCAAGAGTGGGGACAAATGTCGCACATCCTGCCCCCATCCGTCAACGACGGAGGTCGCCGGACAGGGACTCCGGGTCCGTTGGAGGTGCGGAGGAGACGGTCCGCACGTAGCAAAGGGTCGCTGGGTCGGCGAGCCTTCGCCGCTTTCAGACGCTTACGGAGTGTGAGTCTATGTCTGTCTTCTCTCGGCGCGCGTTCGCGCCCATCTTCCTGAGCCTAGCGATCTTCGCGGTGGTCCTCGCCGGATGCGGTGGCGGGTCTTCGACCCTACCGCATCTCCTTGGCGCGTCGCCGCAGTCGAACGTCGTTCGCGCGTGCCCCCCGCCTGAGCCGGGGCGTGCGACGTGCGGGGCACTCGTTCGTACGGATGTGGGGGTGTTCGCCCACTTCAACGGTTCGCCGGGCTCTCCGACGCACGTGCGGACGGCGATCGGCAGCACGCCTTCTCCGACCTTCGATTCGACAGATGGCTATACGCCAGCGGATCTACAATCAGCGTATAACGTCGTCTCGTCAGCTGCGACGCTCGGAGACGGCCAAACGGTCGCGATCGTCATCGCGGATGACTATGCCGCGGCCGCGTCCGATCTAGCGGTCTATCGCAGCCAATTCGGTCTCGGTCCGGTTCCGAACTTCCAGCGCTATAACCAAGTCGGGGTCGCCGGTAGCTACCCGACACCTCTACCGGGCGCGGGATGGAAGACAGAAGCCGCTCTGGATATGGACATGGTATCGGCGATATGCCCGAAATGCGGCATCGCACTCGTCGAAGCGAACTCCAACAACTTCCATGATCTCGATGCGGCAGAAGCGGCGGCGGCGAATCTTCCGAACGTTGGCGTGATCAGCAACAGCTTCGCTGGCGGCGAGATCGAATATCTGAACTCGCACGGGGGTTCGTATGCGGATGCGAGTTTCGGGCGGACCGACCGGATCTACGTCGCCGGTGCTGGCGATTCGTGCGAAGAACGGTCCTGTTGGTACACCGGGCCCGGTGCATCGGGGACGGGCGTTTGCCCAGCGTCGCCAGGAGACTTTCCTGGAGGCTGCGGAGGTCCACCCGACACGCCCACCCCGTCGCCCTATCCGGTTCCGACCAGTCCTCCATGGCCCGCTTCGGAATCGAACGTCGTAGCAGTCGGCGGGACGTCGCTCGTTCGAGGCGGCGGCTCGCGGGGCTGGACGGAGACCGCGTGGGCCGCGAGTGGGAGCGCCTGTAGCCGGGTCGTCGCAAAGCCGGTATGGCAACGTGACTTCGGCTGCCGGAATCGGGCGGTGGCAGATGTCGCCGCCGTCGCCGATCCGGCCAACGGAGTCGCTGTCTATTCGTCGGCCCTGCCTTTTGACTATCCGCCAGGTTGGATCATGGAAGGCGGTACCAGCGTGGCAACCCCGATCGTCGCTGCGATCTACGCGCTGGCTGGGCACGCGACGACGCTCCACGCGGCGCGTTCGCTCTATACCAACGCGTCGCAGCTCAACGATATCAGCGGTGGCAACAACGGCTGTTCGTTCTACCTCTGTATCGGTGGTCCGGGCTATGATGGTCCCACCGGCGTCGGTTCCCCGAACGGCATCGGCGCCTTCTCGAGCGAGACGGCGACGTCCGGCGCGCGCGATATCGCGATCGGCGGCAACGGCACGATCTGGGTCCTCGCCAATGACTGTACCTTGCCCGACGGTGATTGCGGCATCTACGAATCGACGAACGGCGGAAGCTCGTTCACGCTGCAACCGGGTCGCGCGAGTCGCATCTCGTCCGACGCGAGCGGCAATCTCTGGCTCGTGAACGCGCTCGGAGCGATCTATGAGTACAACGGGGGATCGTTCACACAGATCGGCGGAACTGGGAGCTCGGTCTCGATGGGGAGCAACGGGCTCTTCGTGCTCTCGAACATCTGCAACCCGTTCCAGGGCGGCTGCCCGGTCTACCGCTCGACCGACGGCGGATCTACCTATACCGCCGTGACGGGCGCCGTCGCCGTCGACATCGCGAGCGACGCGAGCGGCAACACCGTGGCGATCAATGCGGTGGGGAACCTCTACAAGTACGACTCCGCCGCCAACGCGTTCGACACGCAGCTGAGCGGCTCGGCGGGAGCGGAATCGTTCGGACCCGGCGGTGCGCTGTGGGTCCTCTCGAACTGCACCGCCATCTTCGGCGGCGGCTGCAACATCTACAAGACCACGAACTTCGGTTCGAGCTACACCACCGCCGCTGGACAGGCGCTCCGTATCGCGGTCGATCCGAGCGGCATCCCCTGGGTCGTCAATACGAGCGGCGGCCTCTACAAGGGGACCGACTCGAGCGGGAGCTCATTCACGGCGGTGTCGTTCCCCTAGGGGCGCGAGAGCGAACGTAACGATTCCGTATGAAGCGCTCCGAGAGGGGCGCTTCGCCTTTTCCCGGGCTAGGGCCCGAGAAGCTCGTCGCAGAAACGCCAAGCAACCCATCGCCGTTTCCGCGGTGTCGGGACGCTGTTTTTCTTGAAGGATCACGCTATGGGTTACGGCATGGAGCGCAAGATGTTCATCACGGGCATCGCCGCCTCGGGGGCACTGGTCGCCTGTGGAGGCAAAGGCACGACGCCGCCCGCGCCGACCGCGGCTCCGACCGCGACGCCGTCGGCCGGCCCGACCGGAACGCCGACCGTCGCTCCGACCGCTACGCCCACGGCGGCACCGACGGCCGTGCCGACCGTCGTCCCCGGCACGACGCCGATCAGCATCGTCAACACCAATCCCGCGATGGCGAACGCTTCGATCAACGTCTACATCTACGGCCAAGTGCCCGGCACGACCGGCGCGGGCACGGTCTGGCAATTCGTCAATCTCGACGGCACTCTCACCACCATGACGGCCGGCGGTCCGGCCGTCCCCGCGTTGCCGTTCTATCCCGGCGGATCCGGCAGCGGTACGAGCAGCCAGCCGTTCCATCTGCCTCCGATGCAATCGGGGCGGATCTACATCGCCGCCGGTGCGCTCACCATCAAGATCCCCGTCGGTGCCGCCGCCGGGGCCGGGCCGAACCCGCCGGCGCCGTGGACCCTCGACGGCACCCAATCGATCTACTTCGACTTCGTCGAGTACACGTGGCTGTCGACCGCGAGCGCCTTCGACGTCGACACCACCCAGGTGGACGCGTTCTCGCTCTCGATGAGCGTGACGCTGGCGGGCGCGTCCACCCAGACGACCGGATTCCTCAGCGGGTCGGCCTCGCGCGTGCGCGACGGCATGGCCGCTCTCGTCGCGAACTGGCAGCCGACCCTCAGTCAATGGCCCTACCGGATCATCCACCCGTCGCACGCGCTCGCGGGATCGAGCTTCCTCGACCCGGCGCTGCAGGCGGTATGGAACGCGTATAAGGCGCCGACGTGGCTGACGGTGAACTCCGTCGCCGGCGACGGCGGTACCTACGCGACGCTCTCCGGACAGGTCGACGCGAGCGGGAACTTCAACTTCTATCTCTCGCAGGCCGGCGGTACTCCCGTCGCGACCATCCTCTCACCGTTCAGCGCCGTCAATCAGTCGGCGCACGGCTGGGATACCGCCACGGTCCAGATGCTCGCCTGCAACGGCGCATTCGTCTACGACGGTTCCTCGCCCGACAAGACGGCGCTCGCGACGCTCGGGAACAAGATATCCTCCGCGCTCAACCGCGGCGTCTTCGGGACGGCCACGACGCCGGTCGCATCGGAAGAGGATTGCACGTCGACCGATTTCTATCGCAGCGCCGCGTATCAGGACGAATATGCGAACGTCGTCCACGCGATCGCGAAGAACCCGACGTACGGATTCGACCGGGCGTACGCCTACGCGTACGACGATCAGTGCGGTTTCTCGACGAATATCACCGATCCGTCGCCACAGTCCGTGACCGTCAACATCTGGCCGTCCTAGGCGTCTAGCGGGGGGCCGGTGCGAACTGGCCTTCCCACTTGCTGACGACGACCGCGGCCAGGCTGTTGCCGCAGACGTTGACGGCGGTGCGCGCCATGTCGAGCAGGCGGTCGATCCCGGCGATGAACGCCAGTCCCTCGACCGGGATGCCGACCGTGCCGAGCGTCGCGAGCAGCACCACGCAACTGACGCCCGGGACGCCCGCGATCCCCTTGCTGGTCAGCGCGAGCACGACCACCAGCGTCAACTGCTGGACCAGCCCCATATGGATGCCGTAGAGCTGCGCCAGGAAGAGCGCCGCGATCGATTGGTAGAGCGTGCTCCCGTCCAGATTGAACGAATAGCCGGTCGGGATCACGAAGCTGGCGATCACCCGCGGGCAGCCGAACGCCTCCATCTTCTCCATGATGCGCGCGATCACGGTCTCGCTGCTGGCCGTCGAATACGCGAGCAGCAGCTCTTCGCGGACCGCCATCACGATCTTGAACAGGCTCGTGCCGACCAGCCGCGCGATGAGGCCGAAGACCACGACCACGAAGATCAGCATCGCGGCGTAGACGACCACGATCAGCTTTCCGAGCGGAAGCAGGCTTGCCACGCCGAATTTGCTGACGGTCACGCCGATCAGCGCGAACACGCCGAACGGCGCGAACTTCATGATCTGGTTCGTCACCCAGAACATCGCGGTCGAGATCGCGGCGAAGACGTCGATCACCGGCTTGGCCCGGGGGC
>JANWKW010000198.1 GCA_025451135.1 Vulcanimicrobiia bacterium
GGCCGCGACGCCGGGCGACGCCGCCATCGGCAGCGAGGTCCAGCAGTCCTTAAGCGCGGTCGGCGCGCGCGTCACATTGAAGGACTACGAGATCACCCAGTTCGTCGCGCCGGTCGCGCAAGGCGGCCCGGTCTACGGCGGCAAGTTTCAGATGGCGCTCTATCCGTTCACCAACGGCGACGATCCGGACACGACCGATCAGTTCGCCTGCAAGAACGTCCCGCCCAACGGCTACAACAAATCGCGCATCTGCGACCCGCGCATCGACGCGCTCCTCGACGCCGGTCGCACCACCTACGACACCGCCAAACGCCAAGCCGCCTACTCCGCGTTGCAGCGCGAACTCGCCGCGCAGATGCCGCTGATCCTCACCTATCAGGGGCGCGAACTCAACGCCTTCTCCACTCGCCTGCGCAACCAGACAACGTCGCTCTCGACCGCCTTCTGGAACGTCGGCGCCTGGACCCTCGCCCCGCGCTAGACGACCTCGGTTGGCGCGCTACGCGCGCCTCCGTCGGAATGGCGAGCAGCGCCCACCACGAACCTTCGTCATCCCGAGCGTAGCGAAGCGCCCTTCCTCTCCCTGTCATCCCGAGCGTAGCGACGCGAAGTCGAGGGACCGCCCCCCTTGACAAATATATGCGCCACGGCGTATATACACTCCCATGCAACCGCAGTTCTTCCAGACCCTGGCCGACCCGATGCGCCTGCGCATCGTCGAGCAGCTTCGTCAAGGCGAACATGCGGTCAACGATCTGGCGGGCCGCGTCGACATCCACCAGTCCGGCGTCTCCCGCCACCTGCGCATCCTCCAAGAGGCCGGCTTCGTCCAGGTCCGTCCCGACGGCCAGCGCCGCCTCTACTCCCTGCGCCCCGAGCCGTTCCGCCAACTCGACGCCTGGCTCGCCGCCTATCGCCGCGTCTGGAACGCCCGCCTCGACCGCCTCGACGCCGCCCTCGCCCGCAAACACGCCACTCCGGCCAAACGAAAGCGAACCACATGACCGACCCGCACCGCGCACGCATCACCATCGAGCGCACCTTCCGCGCCACCATCGACGCCGTCTGGGATTGCTGGACGACGCCCGCCGGCCTCGAAGCCTGGTGGGGGCCCGAGGGCTTCACCACCCGCGTGCTCTCGCTCGATCTTCGCCCCGGCGGCGAACTGCGCTACGAGATGACCGCGACCGATCCGCAGACGATCGCCTTCATGCGGTCCGCCGGCATGCCGGTCACCACGAGCGTACGCCTCACCTATACCGCGATCGAACCGCGCACGCGCCTGGCCTACGTCAACGTCGCCGACTTCGTCCCCGGCGTCGCGCCCTACGACGTCGCCACCGAGGTCGCGTTCCGCGCCGATGGTCCGAACGTCCACCTGACGATCGTCTCCGATCCGATGCACGACGACGAATGGACCGCCCGCATGACGGCCGGCCACCAGAGTCAGCTCGGCAAACTCGAACGCCACCTCGCCGATGCGCCCTAAGCCGCAAACCGTCGACGACTATCTCGGCGCCGTCCCGCCCGACCAGCGGGCGGCGCTCGAGCACGTGCGTGCGATCGTCGCGTCCGTCGCGCCGGCCGCCGAAGAATGCATCGCCTACGACCTCCCGTCGTTCCGCGTCAACGGCAAGCTGCTGCTCTCCTACGGCGCCGGCAAGAAGCACTGCGCCCTCTACATCGGCGCCGAGCCGATCCGCAGGCACGCCGCCGACCTCGAACCCTACGACACCGCAAAAGGCACCATCCGCTTCACCCCGTCCACCCCACTCCCCGATGCCTTGGTCCGCAAACTCGTCCGCACTCGCCTCAAGGAGCGAACCGCCTAGAGCCGTCGAAGCGAGCTTAAGGAGGAGCTGCGATGATACAGCCGATGGGCGTTCGCGTCGCCGCCGACGTCGACCATAACGATCGGTCATCGGCATCGAAGTCCTCGGGCTCGACACGGAGACGCTCGACCACGCGGGGTCCTTCGCGACGGCGCGCGGCCTCGCGTTTCCCGCGCATCCCGAAGGCGTGGTCTCCGCCTAGAGCGTCTTCGCGATCCCCGCGAGCACTCCGAGCGCCGTGTCGAGCTGCGCGTTGCTGACCACCAGCGGCGGCGCTATCCGAACCGCGTTTCCGCCCGCGGTGCCGAACAGCACGCCGCGAGCCCGCGCTTCCGCCACGATCGCACCCGCCTCGTGCGGAGCGACCACCGGCAGCGCCGCCAGCAATCCCATCCCGCGCGGCTGCGCGTAGACTCCCGGATACGCATCCGCGAGCGCGCGCAACCCCGCGAACAGATGCGACTCGCGGGCCAGCACGTGCCCTTCCAAGTCCGTCTCGTCGCGCACGCGCAAGTGTGCGAGTGCGGCCGCGCACGGCACCGGCGACCCGCCGAACGTCGACCCGTGATCTCCCGGCTGCAATCCGCTCGAGGCCGCTTCGGTGCAAAGCATGGCGCCGATCGGCAATCCGTTCCCGAGCGCCTTGGCCATCGTCAGCACGTCCGGCTTCACGCCGAAGCGTTCGTATGCGCAGAACGTCCCGAGCCGCCCGCTCCCGCATTGGATCTCGTCGAAGATCAGCAGCGCGCCGGTCTCGTCGCACAGCCTGCGCGCCGCCCGCAGAAACGCCGGGTCGGCGACGTTCACGCCGCTCTCGCCCTGGATCGGCTCCACGATGAACGCGGCCACGCTCGCGTCGAGGTTCTTCTCCAGCGCGTCGATATCGTTGAACGGCGTGAACGCGAAGCCGTCCGGCATCGGCCCGAAGCCTTCTTTATACGCATCGTTCGCGGTGGCCGCCAGCGCCCCGAACGTCCGCCCGTGGAAGGATCCCGTGCACGCCAGGATCGTCAGCTTCTCCGGCTGTCCACCCCGCCACTGATACTTGCGCGCCAGTTTGATCGCCGCTTCGTTCGCCTCGGTGCCCGAGTTGCAGAAGAACACCCGGTCCAGCCCGGTCCGCTTCGCCAGCTCGTCGGCCAGCGTCGCCGACGGCTCGTGCCCGAACAGATTGCTCGCATGCACCAGTTTGGTCGCCTGTTCCGCCACCGCCGCCGCGATCGCCGGATGCGCATGCCCGAGCGCGCAGCACGCGATCCCCGCGATGCAATCGAGGTACGTATTCCCCTCGGAGTCCGTGACGATCAACCCCTCACCCTTGACCATCGTTACATCCGCGCGCCGGTAGTTCTGCAACAAATGCGACCCGCTCATAGCATCACCACCCCGGGCATCTCCCCCCTTGTCATCCCGAGCGTAGCGAAGCGTAGTCGAGGGACCGACGAAATCATTCGCCCCGCCCTCACGTCCGGTAGCTCGCATTGATGCGCACGTAATCTTTCGACAAGTCGCAGCCCCACCCGGTAGCGCTCGCCTCCCCGATGCCGAGGTCCAAGCGCAGCACGATCGACGAATGTTCCATCTGCGCGTGCCCTTCCGCTTCCGAGAGCACCTCGATCGCACCGACGTCGACCCACAGTTGATCGTTGATATACAGCGACCACTTCTCCGGATCCAAGCCGGCCTTCACGCTCCCGGCCGCCGCGATCACGCGCCCCCAGTTCGGATCCTCGCCGTACACGGCCGTCTTCACCAGATTCGAGTTGATCACCGCGCGCGCCGCCGCCCGCGCCTGCGCGACCGTCGCCGCCCCGGTCACGTGCATCGTCAGCGACTTGGTCGCGCCCTCGCCGTCCTTCACCATCGCCTGCGCCAGATCCAAGCACACCTGCCGCAGCGCCGCCGCGAACCCGTCCGGTGCCCCGCCCTTACCGGCCGGCGCGAACGCGTAGCACGCATCGTTGGTCGACATATCCCCATCGACCGAGATCATATTGAACGACTCCTCGCAGCACTCGCTCAGGGCCGCCTGCAGCGCCTTCCGCGACATCGGCGCGTCGGTCGCCACGAACGCCAGCATCGTCGCCATGTTGGGAGCGATCATCCCCGAGCCTTTGGCGATCCCGCCGACCACGTACTTGGTCGTGCCGTCGTAGAACGAATACGCCGAGAGCTTGGGCACCCGGTCGGTCGTCATGATCGCCTCGGCCGCATCGTGCGCCGACTTGCCGCCGGCCTCGAGCTGCCCCTCGCAGCGTTCCAACCCGCGCTGCACGCGATCCATCGGCATCAGCACGCCGATCACGCCGGTCGACGCGACCACCACCTGGTTCGGATCGATCTCCAGCAGGGCGGCGGCCTGTCGCGCGGTCGCCTGCGCGTCGCGTTCGCCGCGCTCGCCCGTGCACGCGTTCGCGCAGCCCGAGTTGATCACGATCGCTCGCATCGCCTCGCCGCTCTCGGCCAAGTGCCGCCCGGTCACCAGCAGCGGCGCCGCCTTGATCTCGTTGGTCGTGATCACCTGCGCGCACACTTGCGGCGCCTCGAACGCGACCAGCGCCAGGTCGCGCTTACGCGCCTTGATGCCGGCATGCACGCCCGCGAGCTTCACGCCGGGCACGGCGCCCAGGCCGCCCCGCAGTTCGAGCATCCGCGACTTATTGGTTGACGACGACGCGCTCACGTAGTCCGCACTCCTCCGGAAGGCCGAGCATGATATTGAGGTTCTGCACCGCCTGTCCGGCCGCGCCTTTCCCCAGATTGTCGATCGCGCAGATGGCCCGCACCACGTTCCCGTGCACGCTGACCGCGATCTCCGCGTCGTTGGTCCCCACGACCGCCGCCACGCTCGGCGCCGTCCCGTCGGCCAGCACCCGCACGAACGGATTCCCCGCATACGCTTCGTCGTAGGCGACGCGCACCGCAGCGGCATCCTGCGGCCGGTCGAAGATCGCGTAGCAATCCGCCAGCATCCCGCGCGAGAGCGGCACCACATGCGGCGTGAACACCAGCGGCGCCGCGCACGCGACCGCGCCCAACTGCGCCACGATCTCCGGCTCGTGCCGGTGCCCGCTCAGTCCGTACGCCCGAATATCCCCCGCCACCTCAGCGAACAACGCCGGCGTACTCGGATTCCGCCCCGCCCCCGTGATCCCAGATTTCGCATCGATCACGATCTGCACGAGGTTAGTATCACTCCCGGCGTCACCCGCAAGAGCGGAGTTCCTCTCTTTGTCATCCCGAGCGTAGGCCGAAGGCCGTAGTCGAGGGACCGCGACCGGCAACAGCGCCAGCAAAGAAGCCGTAGGATAACACCCCGGGTTCGCCACCAGCTGCGCCCCGGCGATCGCCTCGCGATACCGTTCCGGCAGCCCATACACCGCCCGCGCATCGCCGCGAAAATCCGCCGACAAGTCGATCACCCGCGCGCCCGCCGCCACGAACGCCGGCGCCTGTTCCACCGCGCTCCCATGCGCCCCGCCCATGAGCACGAAATCCCCGGCCTCCAGCGCAGCCGCAACCGCACCCTTGCCGTCGAACGTCCGCGTCGACGAACGCAGCAGCGGAAAGTGCGCCGCCACCGCCTGCCCGGCATGGCTCGCACTCTCCAGCGCGCCCAACGCGACGTGCGGATGCGCCGACAGCAAGCGGATCGCTTCGGCCGCGCCGTATCCCGACGCGCCCCACACGTGCACGCGCGTCATCCGAGATCTCCAAACGTGGCCAGTTCCGTCTCCAAGCTATCGAGCGCAGCCGCGACCGCGGCCGGTGAGGTCGAGCCCGCAGTCTTCTTCGCGCGCACCGACGCTTCCGCGTCGAAGGTCGGGTGCAGCAGCTTGCCGCCGGCTTCGGCCTCGGCGACCGCCCGCCCGATACTCGCATGCGCGTCGCGCGCCGACGCGCCGCCCGCGATCAACTCGTCCGCAAGATCCGTCGCGACCGTATACCCGTCGCCCGCGATCGCCGACATCCGCTCGCGGTCGAACGCCAGCACATCGAACGCCCGCGCGAACGCGCGCAGCGATGCAAGCCCCTTCTCCACCACCCCGATCGCCAGCGCCTTGGTGGTCTGCAGATCCCGGTGATACGACAGCGCGATCCCAGCCGTCGTGCCGACCGCGCCGGCGTACGTGCCGTTGAGCGCCGCCGCCTGCGAGCGCACCAGCTCGAAAGGATCGGGATTGCGTTTCTGCGGCATCAGCGACGACCCGGTCGACGCCGAATCCCCCAACCGCGCGTAGCCGAACGCCGGCGTGCACCATATCACGAACTCTTCGCTCGCCCGCGATGCATCCACCACCGCCCGCACGCACGCGTGCGCCAGGTCCAGCGCGATATCGCGCGTCCCGATCGCATCCATCGCGTTGCGCGACGGCGCCCCGAACCCGAGGGCGCTTGCCGCCGCGTCCCGGTCCAGCGGCAGCGACGACCCCGAGAGCGCCCCCGACCCGAGCGGACAGAACCGCGCCGCGTCCTCGAACACCCGCGCGAACCGCCGCGCGCCCCGCGCGAACATCTCGGCCATCGCTCCGAGCCAAAACGCCAACAGGATCGGCTGCGCCGGCTGCCAGTGGGTCGTCCCCGCCAGCACCGTGCGCGCCGCCAGCTCTTCACGCGCCCGCACCAGCGCCGCCCGCGCGATGCCCGCGCTGATCGCGCGCCCGCGCGCCGCCCGGTCCCGCGCGTACAGCAGCAGCGTGGTCGCCACCTGATCGTTCCGGCTGCGCCCCGCATGCAGCGATTCGCCCGCATGCGTGATCTCGCGCACCCGCGCGTCGATCGCCCCATGCACGTCCTCGAACGTCCCGCCCCGCGCGAACGCCGCAAACGTCCCGGTCGCGATCTCGCGCGCAACCGTCTCGAGCGCCTCATTCAGCTCCTTCGCCTGCGAGGGCTCCAGGATCCGTCCCCCGAGCAGCGCCGCCACATGCGCCTGCGAGCACGCCACATCGAACGGCGCCAGCACCAGGTCCTCATCCAACGACGACCCAAAAGCGATCAACTCCGGATCAGGCGCCTCCTTAAAGCGCCCACCCCATTGCAGTTCTTTGCTCATACGCAGCGCGGCCGACAGGGGGAGCAGCAAAAGGAGGAGCGCGGCGATCTCCCCTCCTGGTCATCCCGAGCGTAGCGAAGCGTAGTCGAGGGACCGCCACCAGAGCTACACACCGACCGCCGCCCCCCGAGCCACCTGCGCCGCCACGCTCGTCTGCAGCCCATGCAGCGTGATGAACCCATCCGCGGCGTGATGGTCGAACGCATCCCCCGCGCCATACGTCGCCAACGCCTCGCTATACAACGCGAACGGCGACCGCGCTCCCACGACCGTCGCGGTCCCCTGATGCAGCCGCAGCCGCACCTGCCCGGTCATCCGCCCCGCCGACGACGCATTGAACGCATCCAGCGCCACCCGCAGCGGCGATGTCCACAGCCCGTCGTACGTCAGCTCCGCATACGTCTGATCGCAGCCGGCCTTGAAGCGCAACTCGTCGCGCGTCAGCACCAGCCGCTCCAGCGCCGCATGCGCCGTCAGCAGCGTCACCGACCCCGGGCACTCGTAGACTTCCCGCGATTTCAACCCGACCACGCGATCCTCGATCATATCGATCCGCCCGATCCCATGCGCTCCGGCCCGCGCATTCAGCGCCGCGACCATCGCCGGCCCGGTCAATCCCTCGAACGACGGCACTCCCCCGTCGAACGCGATCCGGATCTCCTCAGGATGCAACGGCCGCGCAGCCGGCGAGGCCGTCCACGCATAC
>JANWKW010000199.1 GCA_025451135.1 Vulcanimicrobiia bacterium
CGTATTCGACGTCGATGTGACGCGCGGCGGCCGCGTCCATCTCTTCCTTGAGCATGCCTTCGTAGACCGGGCTGACGGTATATTTGGGACCGCCGAAGACCTTGGCGCCCATCTTCTTGGCGTGCACGAAGGCGTACTCGGAGACGACCCGGCAGACGCCGCGGTTGATCGTCTCGGTCCGGCAGGCGATCTCGTCGAGACCCTCGCCTTCGCGCCATTCCTTGGCGCCGTAGGCGTCGCCGACGGCCATGCGCACCACCGAGATGGGCGCGTGGATGCCGGCGACCGGGCGGACGCGCGGGAGCTTGCGGCCGGTGCGGACGATGACCTTGCCGTCGATCTCCTTGCGCAGGATGGCGTTGGGCGAACCGACGTCGCCTTTGACCTCGGGCGTGATGGTCGCGGCCTTGAGCCCGAGCTTGTGCTTGCGCATCGCCTCGGCGGCGTCGTGCACGACTTGGTTCTGGGTCTCGCGACGCTTCTCGAGCGAGAGGTCGTACTCTTCAAACGCCAGCTCGACGTCGATCACGGACTTGTCGAGCACGCGCAGCGACTCGACGAGAAGTTCTTGTCCGGTCTGGTCGCCTCCGAGGACGACGATGGTCGGCGGGGTCAATGGAGCTCCTTCGCGAAACGACTGTTCTCATGGCACGCGTTCGCCGCAAGGCGACATCGTCAGCGAAACTCAACCTCGAGATCGTCGGCATTGCGGCGATCGGTCTTGCCCTACTGGTCGGGGTCGCTCTTGCATTTCCGTCGGCCGCCGGTGGCGTCGGCTCGTGGATGGCGAAAACGCTGCACCTGGTCTTTGGAGGAGGCGCGCCGCTTTTCCCGGTCCTGATCGGCCTCTTCGGCGTCATTATCTTCCTCGAGATCAACGTTCCGCGGATGATCGCGACCCTGGGGCTCGCATCGCTCGGCTACTTCCTCATGATCGACGCCGCCTTCGGCGCGGCCGGCCCGGGCGGATTCGTCGGCGGGAACATCTGGTGGGCCCTCTCCAAGCTGGTCGGAGGGGCGGGCGGCTGGATCGTGCTGGTCGTGGGGATGCTGGCGCTCACGCTCTGGCTGACCAATGCCAGCCTGAAGAAGGTCATCGGCTGGCTGGTCGGCGTCGTCGCCGCGATCCGGCTTCCGAAGATCGCGCTGCCCGACGGCCACGGCAGCGTCCGCGACGCCTTCGCTCTCCCGAAACCCGATCCGAAGGCGGCCGCGCCGAGGCGCGCTAAGCCCGCGCCGGTCGTCTATGACGAAGAAGAAGAGGACGAACCCGACGACGAGGATGATGTCGAGGACGAGCCCTCGCGCGAGATCGTGCCGGTCGAGGCGTTCGTGCCGCACGTCCCGCCGCCGACCATCGTGGTCGAGCCAGAGGACGTCGCCGTCGTCGCACCGGCCCCCGTCGCCGGCGATTACGAACCGGCCGGTGCAGTCGCCCGGACCTACCGCCTGCCGGATCTCTCGCTCTTCGATCCGCCCCAGGCGCAGGCGGTCGACGACTCCAATCGCGCCCACGTCTTAGAAGACACGCTGGCCTCGTTCGGCGTCGGCGCCAAGGTCACGCACATCGAGCGCGGTCCGAGCATCACCCGCTACGAGCTCAAGCCCGAGCGCGGCGTGAAGATCTCGCGGATCGCCTCGCTCGCCGACGACATCGCCCTCGCGCTGGCCGCCACCTCGGTCCGCATCGAGGCGCCGATCCCCGGCAAGAGCGCGGTCGGCATCGAAGTGCCCAACGCGACCGTCTCGATCGTGGCGGTGCGCGAGATCCTCGAAGCGATCCCGAACCGCGGCCAGGTGCCGCCGCTCTGGATGGCGCTCGGCAAGGACATCACCGGCCGTCCGGTCTTCGGCGACCTCGCCAAGATGCCGCATTTGCTGGTCGCGGGCGCGACCGGCGCGGGTAAGTCGGTCTGCCTGAACTGCATCATCGCCTCGCTGCTCTCGTCGGCCCCGCCCGATCAGGTGCAGATGCTGATGATCGACCCGAAGCGCGTCGAGCTGACCGTCTACAACGGCATCCCGCATCTGATCAAAGACGTCATCACCGATCCGCGCCTGGCCGCGGGCGCGCTCTTCGAGATGACCAAGGAGATGGACACGCGCTACGAGCGGTTCGCCAAGGCGGGCGTGCGCAAGATCGAGGAGTACAACGCCAAGTTCCCGGACGAGACGCTGCCGTACGTCGTGATCATCATCGACGAACTCGCCGACCTGATGCTGATCGCCCCGGCCCGCGTCGAGACGACCATCATGCGGCTCGCGCAGCTGGCCCGCGCGACCGGCATCCATCTGATCGTGGCCACCCAGCGTCCGTCGGTCGACGTCATCACCGGTCTGATCAAGGCCAACATCCCGTCGCGCATCGCGTTCGCGGTCTCGTCGCAGATCGATTCCCGCACCATCCTCGACATGGGCGGCGCGGAGCGTTTGCTCGGGCGCGGCGACATGCTCTATCTCCCGATCGACGCGCCGAAGCCGGTGCGCGCGCAGGGCGCGCTGATCAACAACAACGAGGTCTCGCGCCTGGTCGACTTCTGGGCCAAGCAGGCGCGCCCGGACAACCTGCTCGACGTCGAGTTCGTGCCGATCAGCGACGAGGACAGCGCGAAGAAAGAGGTCGATCCGCTCTGCTACGACGCGGCGACGTTCATCATCGAGACGCAGTACGCGTCGACCGCGCAGCTGCAGTCGAAGTTCTCGATCGGCCACCCGCGCGCGGTGCGCATCATGAAGCAGCTCGAAGACTTCAAAGTCGTCGGCCCGCACGAAGGCACCAAGCCGCGCCGCATCATCCTGGGATTGTCGGAGCTCGAACAGATCGCATCCCGCTTAGGCAAAGGCGAAGGGCAACAGGATCTGTTCGCAAGTGGAAACTAGCTCGATCGTCCCTGCGCGGAACCTGCTCTTCATCGCCTCGGCGGCGTTCGCGGCCGCGTTCGTGCTGCTCGGCGTCGAGGTGGCGCGTTTCGGCGAGCCGTCGTTCCTCGTCGGCGCCGAAGCCGCGCTCGTGAACCACTCGTCGCTGGTCGCTTGGTGGCTGACGATGTCGTGCTACGCGCAGGTGCTTGGGCCGCTCGGGATCGTGTTGCTGATCGTGGCGTGGCGGGTGCCGGCGTGGCGCGGGCGGATCCTGTTCAGCTTGGGTGCGCTGCTGGTCTGCTGGCTGGCCGCCGACGTCTGCCAACACCTGTTCGCCCGGCCCCGCCGGATGGATTGGGTGGTCAAGCATGAGACCTCATTCGCCTTCCCGTCTTCGCACGCGACCATCTCGGTCGGGTTCTACGGCCTGTGGGCGTGGCTGGTCGCCTCGAGCGATCTGCCCGGCCGGCGCGTGATCGCCTGCCTGCTCGGGGCCTTGGTCCTCGGCATCCTATGGGCCCGGCTGGCGCTCGGGGCGCACTACCTGACCGACCTGGTCGGAGGCGCCTTCCTGGCGGTCGCCCTGGTCTGCGCGGGAGCCGGAGCGCTCCGTCGATAAAGGTCCTTGGCCGCACACGCCCCCCGACCTAAAGTAAGGTATGCAGTTGAGTTACCCGATGGATCCCGCCCTGGTCGCGATCGAGCATAAGGTCGACGAGGGCATCCCGCTCTCGATGGCCGACGGCCTGGCGCTCTTCACGACGCCCGACCTCCACAACCTCGGGCGGATGGCGCGCAAACAAAAAGAGCGCAAGTCCGGCAAGAAAGTCTTCTACGTCCTCAACCGCTACATCAACTCGACCAACGTCTGCTACGCCGGCTGCAAGTTCTGCGCGTTCGCCGTGGACGAGTTCAAGGAGAAGGACCGGGTCGTCCGGATGGCCGCCGACGTCGTCTTCGCGAAGGCGATCGAGACCGGCAACAACTTCAACCAGATCCACATCGTCGGCGGTCACGACCCGCGTCAGCTCTCGCTCGACTACTGGGTCCCGCTGATGCGCAAGTTCAAGGAAGAGCTGCCGCACGTCCAGCTCTCGTTCTTCACCGCAGCCGAGATCGAGTATATGGCCAAGCGCCACCGCATGTCGTTCGCCGAGATCATCGGCACGCTCAAAGACGCCGGCCTCGACAACGTGAACGGCGGCGGCGCCGAGATCTTCGCGGAAGAGACGCGCAAGAAGATCTGCCCGAACAAGGTCAACAGCGAGAACTGGTTGGCGATCCACGAAGAGCTGCACCGCCAGGGCATCGCCTCGAACGCGACCATGCTCTACGGCCAGATCGAATCGCTCGAGGACCGCATCGACCATCTGATCCGCCTGCGCGAGTCGCAGCGCAAATCGCCGGGCTTCAACGCCTTCATCCCGCTGGCGTTCCATCCGGACGGCAACGAGCTCAACGACTGCGGCTGGACGACCGGGCTCGACGACATCCGCATGTTCGCCGTCTCGCGCCTGATGCTCGACAACTTCGACCACATCAAGGCCTACTGGATGATCCAGGGGATCAAGGTCTGTCAGGTCGCGCTCGAGTTCGGCGCCGACGACATGGACGGCACCCACGGCTCGACCGACGAAGAGCTGATCTATCACTCGGCCGGCACCAGCTCGGGACAGTACGTCGACGATCGCGAGTTCCGCCGCCTCATCGAGGCAGCCGGGTATGAGCCGGTCCGCCGCAACTCCACGTACGACGAGTTCCCGCACGATTGGACCCCGCCGGAGATGGCGAAGGTCTAGTGGCACTGCGCTCCGGGCGGATCAAGTACACCAACGATCTGCCGATCTACGCGGCCTTCGACGAAGGCGCGATCGCCTATCCGGGGTCGCTGCACGCCGACGTGCCGTCGCGACTGAACGGGATGCTGGTCGACGGCGCGCTGGACTTGAGCCCGATCAGCGCGTTCGCCTATGCCGCCAATGCCGACAAGCTCGTGCTGCTGCCCGACCTGTGCATCGGTGCGCGCGACGAGGTGATCTCGGTCGTGCTGGTATCGACGGCGCCGCCGGCTCTGCTCGACGGCGCCGAGATCTACGTCACCAAGGAATCGGCCAGCGGCCGCAACCTGCTGCGCATCCTGATGGAGCGCCGCTACGGCGTCAAGCCGGTCTATATCGAGGACGACGCTCCGATCGAGCGGGCCCGCGAAGGCAAGGCCGCGCTGCTGATCGGCGACAAGGCGATCGACGCGCTCTTGGAGCTCCCGAACGGCAACGTCTACGACCTGGGCACGCTCTGGCACGAGTGGACCGGCGAGCAGACCGTTTTCGCCGTCTGGGCCGCCCGTCGGGACGCCTACGAGCGCGATCCCGAAGGCGTGCGCGCCTGCATGCACGCGCTCACGGACGCCTATACCTGGTCGCGCGGCAACATGGAGCGCGTGGTCGCGCGGGCGCAGGGCGTGTTCGCCCGCCCGGAGGGCTTCTACGAGCGCTACTACGCCAAGCTCAACTTCACGTTCCACTCGGCCGCCCAGAGCGGCCTTCGGGCGTACTGCCGCGAGCTGCGCGCCATCGGCGCGATCGCGGAAGTCCCGCCCGTCCTTCCGGAGGTCATCGGTGTCGTCTCCCGTTAGCGATCTGATCAAGAAGGCCGCCGAGGGCGGCCGGCTCTCGTACGACGAGGGCGTGCGCATCTACAAAGAAGGCGACCTGCACGAGCTGGGCGCAGCCGCGCACGCGCGCCGGATGGCGCTGCATCCGGGCAACACCGTCACGTACGTGATCGACACCACGATCAACTACACCAACGTCTGCAACGTCCACTGCACCTTCTGCGCGTTCTTCCGGCCGGAGAAGCACAAGGAAGGCTACACGATGTCGCACGACCAGGTGCTCGAGCGCGTCAAGTTCGCGGCCGACCAGGGCGCGACCCAGATCATGATCCAGGGCGGCGTCAACCCGGAGCTCGGCTTGTCGTGGTTCGAAGAGCTGTTCGCGCGCGTCGTCGTCGAGTATCCGAAGGTCGACGTCCACTCGCTCTCGGTCTCCGAAGTGCTCGGCCTCTCGAAGGTCGAGGAGATGTCCGTCCCCGACGTGCTCAAACGCCTCAAGGCGGCGGGCATGAAGTCGCTGCCGGGCGCCGGCGCCGAGATCCTGGTCGAGCGCGTGCGCAAACGCATCTCGGCGCGCAAGGTGCAACCGCAGGCGTGGCTCGACGTGATGCGCCAAGCCCAGCTGCTCGGCATGCCGACCACCGCGACGATGATGTTCGGCTCGGTCGAGACCGACGACGAGCGCATCGAGCACATGCTGGTGATGCGCGATCTGCAGGACGAGACGCACGGCTTCACGGCGTTCATCCCGTGGTACTACGTGCCGCACAAGACGCCGCTGCGCGGCAAAGAGGCGACCGGCCTGGAGTACCTGCGCGTGCTCGCCGTCTCGCGCTTGTTCCTGGACAACTTCCCGCATCTGCAAGCCTCGTGGCTGACCCCAGGCCTCAAGCTCGGTCAACTCGCGCTGTTCTACGGCTGCGACGATATGGGCGGCACGATCCTCGAAGAGCAGGTCGTCCACGACGCCGGTTCCACCAACGAAGCCACCCGCAAGGACCTCGAGAACCTGATCGTCACCGCCGGCTTCCAACCCGTCATCCGCGACACGTACTGGAACCTGCGCCACGACGTCGCCCTCGCGACCGCCTAGGCCGGATATTTTGTCACCGTCGCCTCCGCCGCCGGTGCCTTCGCGCTTACCCCATGTCGCCAACCCTTGCAAGCATGGGGACGTCGTGCAATCCTTCATCCCGAGTCCGGAGAGGCGCATCGGGTCGTTCCAAGAGTGGACGGGGGTCATCGGCGAGTACTCGGTATTCGACTCCGATAGTTGCTTCGGGAGCGATTTTCCGCGAGCGGAACTATTCTTCGCACGCGACGATCGCCCGCACGACCCGTTCGCCGTCTATCTCGCGGCGAATACGCTGATCGACGGTACGGTACTGCACTGCGCGCCGGGCATCGGCAGGGAAGCGCTGCCGCTACAGGGCTTTTTCGGGATGTGCCCCGCGCTGCCGAGCAGCATCGTTCCGGGGAAGACCCACGTCCGTCTTCGCGTGTGGTTCCAGGTCGGTCGGCTGCAGGCCGGCCTCCAACTCCTCCCGTCGACCGATCGAATCGACGTCATTCCGGACGAGCGGCGCTAGGGGTCGGAAGGCCCGCGCGGGGCGGCGGCTAGCGGGCTTCTCGGATCGTGGCGGCGCCGAGCACTTCTTCGCCGGCGGGGTCGAAGAAGGCCACGAGTTGGCCGGGGGTGATGGCGCGCTGGCCTTGCTCGAACGTGAGGTGGAGGCTGCCGTCGGTGAGGAACATCGCCTTTGCGGGCGCGGGAACGGCGCGATAGCGGACCATCGCGAGTACGTCGGCCGGACCGCCGGCGAAGCGTTCGGGGCGGATCAGGTTGACCTCGTCGGCGATCAACTCGTTCGAGAACAGCTCGTCGTCGCGCCCGATCACGATCGTGTTCGTCTTCGCATCGACGCGCGTGACGAACTTCGCGCCGTCGCTGCTCGACGGCAGACCCTGACGCTGACCGACCGTGTAGTTGGCGATGCCGGTGTGCGTTCCGACTTTCGCGCCGGCGTCGTCGACCACGTCGCCGGCGGTGTTGATACCGGGGCGCACGCGCTCGAGCACGTCGCGGTAGTCGCCGCCTTCGACGAAGCAGATGTCCTGCGATTCGACCTTATCGTGCACGGGCATGCCCAAGCGCAACGCGTGCGCTCGCGTCGCCGCCTTATCGAGTTCGCCGAGCGGGAGTAGCAGGGTCGAGAGCTGCGCGGGCGTCAACTGGGCGAGCGCGTAGGCCTGATCCTTCGAGTATTCGTTGCGATAGAGATGCGGGCCGTCGTCGCGATGCTCGACGCGCGCGTAGTGCCCGGTCGCCACGTACTGGGCGCCGAGCCGGTCGGCATACTCGCGCAAGGTGCCGAGCTTGACGAAGTTGTTGCACGAGACGCACGGGTTGGGCGTGCGGCCGGCGGCGTAGTCGTCGGCGAACCGCTGGATCACGTTCTTGCGGAACGTCTCCTGGAAGTTCAGCACGTAATGCGGGATGCCCAGGGTGGCGGCGCTCCGGCGCGCGTCGTCGTAATCGTCGACGCCGCAACAGCTCTTGGCGTGGGGCGCCCGGGTAGGCGCGTACATCCGCATCGTCACGCCGACGACGTCATATCCGGCCTCGACCAGGAGCCCGGCTGCCACCGCCGAGTCCACTCCGCCGCTCATCGCGGCGATTACGCGTGCTTTTCCCATGGGTCTTGCGGACAGGATAACAGCATAGCGGGGCTAACAGAAGCCCCAAATGCCTGCGCTTGGAGAACGATTTCGCGCCGCACGGGAGGCGCGGGGCCTCACCTTATCGGACGTTTCCGAGCAGCTCCGCATCCGGGCGGTCTATTTGGCCGCCATCGAGGAAGAGAACTGGCAGGCCATCGGCGCGGCCGTCTACGCTCGCGGCTTCCTGCGGACCTACGCTCGCTTCCTCGGCCTCGATCCCGAAGAGTCGGTCGCCGCATTCAACGCGTCGTCCGGCGCCGCGACCCCGGCCTCGACGGCCCCGGCCGCCGTCCCAGCCGAACCGCCGCCTTCGATCGCGAGTTCTCGCCAGGGCCTCTCGCCGGTCATCTGGATCGCCAGCTTGATCGCGATCGCCCTGGTCGCTTACGTGGTCTACAATGCGATGACGCTCAGCCGGCCGAACGCGAGCGGCGAAGCGGCGGGCACCGTCGCCGCCTCGGCCTCACCGCTTCCTTCTAATAGCGCGAGCCCGGGGCCGGGTGCGACCGATATCGCAGCCGCCGGGGCATCGGCCGCGCCGGCCGCCTCGCCGTCGCCGGCCGGTCCGAACACGCTCGAACTGCATTTCACGTCCGCCTCGTGGCTGCGGGTGAGCGTTGACGGCGGTGCTAGTATTGAGGGTACGTTTCCGGCCGGCACCGTCAAGACGTTCCACGGCAAGACCGTTACCGTCCGCGTCGGCAATGCGGCCGGCGTCGAAGCGTTCGTCGACGGCAAATCGGTCGGCGTCCTCGGCAAGGCCGGCGACGTCGTAGACCGCACCTTCACGCTCTAGAGGTCACCAATGGCTAGCGATTTCTCATTCGATGTCGTGTCGAAGATCGACCGGCAAGAACTCGACAACGCGCTCAATCAGGCGCGCAAGGAGATCGAGAGCCGTTTCGACTTCAAGAACTCCAAGACCGAGATCACTTCGGACGACAAGACCATCACGATCGTCTCCGACGACGAGCTGAAGATGAAGAACGTCGTCGACATCATCCAGGCCAAGGCGATCAAGCGGGGCATCGACATCAAAGCGCTCGAACTCGGCAAGGTCGACTCGGCCGCCCTGGGCGCCGTCCGTCAGGTGATCACGCTGCGCAACGGCCTGCCGAAGGACAAGAGCAAGATCCTCGCCGAGAAGATCCGCTCGCTCAAGCTCAAGGTCACGTCGCAGATCCAGGACGAGCAGATCCGCGTCACCTCGAAGAGCAAAGACGACCTGCAGAAGGTCATGAACGAACTCAAAGCGATGACGTTCGACTTCCCCTTGCAGTTCGTGAACTACCGCTAGTGCCCAGCGTATCGTTCGTCTCGCTGGGCTGCGCGAAGAACCTGGTCGATACCGAGGTCATGATCGCGAAGCTGGGCGCCGCCGGCTGGCAGCTGGAGCCCGATTCCACGCAGGCCGACACGGTCATCATCAACACGTGCGCGTTCATCGACCCCGCGAAGGAAGAGTCGACCGACACGATCCTCGAGCACGCGCAGCGCAAGGGCGCGGACCAGCAGCTGGTCGTCGCCGGCTGCCTGGCACAGCGCTACGGCGAGCAACTGCAGCAGCTTATCCCCGAGATCGACGGCGTGGTCGGCACCGGCGCGTATGCCGGCATCGTGGAGATGCTCGACGACGTGCGCGCGGGCCATCGTCCGGTGCGTCTGCAGTTCGACGAGGAACCTGAACACGATTTCTTGCCGCGGCTGATCACCACGCCGCGTGCGACCGCCTACCTCAAGATCGCCGAAGGCTGCGATCACCCGTGCACGTTCTGCATCATCCCGCAGCTGCGCGGCAAGTTCCGCAGCCGCAGCGAAGAGTCGATCCTGCTGGAGGCGCGCGCGCTCGCGGCCAACGGCACCAAGGAGCTGATCCTGATCGCGCAGGACACCTCGATGTGGGGCCGCGACCGGGGCCACCGCCGCGGCGGTCTCGCGCAGCTCCTCGAGAGCCTGCACGAGATCGACGGCATCGAGTGGATCCGCCTGCTCTATCTCTATCCGGCGACGGTCGATAGCGAACTGATCGAGGCCATGGGCCGCCTCCCGAAGGTCTGCAAGTATATGGACATGCCGCTCCAGCACGCCCACCCGGACGTGCTGCGCGCGATGCTCCGCCCGTCCAACGGGGAGCGATACCTGGAGATCATCGACGAGTTCCGCCGGCGGATCCCCGGGATCACGATGCGGTCGACGTTCATCGTCGGGTTCCCAGGCGAGACCCAGGCCCACGTGGACTACTTGGAGGCGTGGATCGGACGAGCCGAACTCGATCGGGTCGGGTTCTTCGAATACAGCGCCGAGGAGGGCACGCCGGGAGCGGCGCTGCCGGATCAGGTGCCCGCGCGCGAGCGCCGCAAGCGACTGGTACGCCTGCGCGAAGCGCAGCGCATCGCGTCGGAGCGCGCGCGCTCCAAGCGCGTCGGCGAGACGGTCACGGTGCTGGTCGAGGAACGGCGTACCTTGCGTAAAGGCGATCCGTTCCGCGCGGCGCTCGGCACCGGCGAGATCTGGTTCGGCCGCTCCGCGGGCGAAGCGCCCGGGGTCGACGGCGGCGTGTTCTTCGCCGGCGACGCGACGCCCGGGGAGTTCGTCCCGGTCACGCTCGACGGCCACGGGCCGTTCGATTTCTTCGGTACGCTAAAGGAACGTGTCGTCGTTGGGTAAGCACCTCGGTCCCGAGTTAGATCCGGTCGCGCGCTCGTCGCGCGGGCCGCTGCTCAAACGCATCGCGCTAACGGCCGGCATCGTGCTCGTCGGCTTCGTCTCGGTCGTCGTCGGGTTCTCGATCTTCCAGCACAAGAGCATCC
>JANWKW010000200.1 GCA_025451135.1 Vulcanimicrobiia bacterium
CCGACCTTTCCCTCCACCTGCTTGCAGAGAGCCGCCACCGCCTATGAACGACTCGCTCGCCGTCGCTCCCGAGATCGCCGAGGCGCTCGCCGCCGGGCGTCCAGTCGTCGCATTGGAGTCGACGATCGTGACCCACGGCATGCCCTATCCGCAGAACGTCGCGACCGCGCGCGACGTCGAGGAGCTGGTGCGCGCGTCCGGCGCGGTGCCCGCCACGATCGCGATCGTCGCGGGCGTCATCAAGGTCGGGCTCGGCGCGGACGAACTGGAATGGCTCGGGACCGCGAAGGACGTGATGAAGCTCAGCCGCGCCGACCTGCCGTTCGCGGTCGCGGCGAAGCGCCACGGATCCACCACGGTCGCGGCCACCATGCTGGTCGCGAACCTCGCCGGCATCCCGGTCTTCGCGACCGGCGGAATCGGCGGCGTGCATCGCGGCGCCGAGACGACCTTCGACATCTCGGCCGACCTGCAAGAACTCGCGCGCACGCCGGTGACGGTCGTCTGCGCCGGCGCAAAGGCGTTGCTCGACGTGCCGAAAACGCTCGAGCTGTTGGAGATGCTGGGCGTCCCGATCGTCTGCTACGGTACCGACGACTTCCCGGCGTTCTGGAGCCGCACCAGCGGTCTGCCGGCGCCGTTGCGCCTCGACACGCCCCAGGCGATCGCCGCGTTCGTGCGCGCCAAGAGCGCGCTCGGCATCGCGAGCGGAACGCTGATCGCCAACCCGATCCCGCCGGCCGACGAGATCCCGGCGACCGAGATGGCCTTCTACATCGAACGCGCCGTCGACGAGTCCGTCCAGGCCGGCATCACCGGCAAAGCCGTCACCCCGTGGCTGCTCGACCGCATCTTCACGATCACCAACGGCAAGAGCCTCACCGCCAACGTGGCATTGGTGAAGAACAACGCCCGCCTCGCAAGCGAGATCGCATTGGCTTTGGCGGAGAACTAGGAACGAAGGGGAAGCGGTTCGCGAAGTATGACAACGCGCTACTCCAACGACAGCAGCAGTTTGCGGAGGATCGTGCCGAGGGTCTTGCGCTCTTCGGCGTTGAGGGGGGCGAGGAGCGTCAGCTCGTTGGTGACGTGCGCGTCCATCGCTCGGTCGATCAGGTCGCGGCCGGAGTCGGTCAGCCCGACCAGGCAGCCGCGCCGGTCGCGCGGGTCGTCGACCCGCTCGACCAGGCCCTCGTGCTCGAGACGGTCGATCCGGTTGGTCATCGCCCCCGACGAGAGCATCAGCCAGCGGTAGAGCTCGGTCGGGGTCAGGCGGTACGGCGCCCCGGCCCGGCGCAAGGTCGCGAGCACGTCGAAGGCCTCGCGCGTCAGGCCGAACGGCTTGTGGGCTTCTTGGAGGCGCGGCGAGAGCAACCCGGCGACCCGGGAGAGCCGTCCGATGACTTCCATCGGCTCGGCGGCCAGGTCGGGCCGCTCGCGGGCCCACTGCTCGATGATCGCGTCGACCCGGTCCCGGACCTCGGACATAGCTCCACCTAAAGTATCTTGACGTAGAGAGATATCGAAGATATCTTGAGGTGGAGGTATGCGCCGTCTCACCGATATCCTGGTTACTGCCATCGCCCCCCTCGTGTGGGGGACGAACTTTCTCCTGACGACCGACGTTCTGCCGCCGGGCCGCCCGCTGCTCGACTCGCTCGTCCGGTCGCTGCCGATCGGCCTGCTGATCGTCGCGTTCTCGCGCCAATTGCCCAAGGGCGACTGGTGGTGGAAGTCGGCAGTGCTAGCCGCTCTCAACTTCGGCGCGTTCTTCCCTCTCATGTTCTTCGCCGCGTACCATCTGCCGGGCAGCGTGGCCTCGATGCTCGGCGCGGCCGCACCCGTCTTCGTGGTCGGTCTGGCGTGGGGGATGCTGGGTGCGCGTCCGGCGGCGCAGACCGTCGGCGCGGCCGGCGCGGTCCTCGTCGGTCTCGCGCTCTTGCTCGGTCCGAGCGTGCGCGGCATCGATCCGCTCGGCGTCGGTGCGGCGCTGGCGGCGACCGCGATCATGGCCGTCGCGACCGTCCTGCTCAAGAAGTGGGGGCCGCCGCCGGTCAAGCCGATCGTGCTCGCCGGTTGGCAGTTGAGCCTGGGCGGCGTCATGCTGCTGCCGTTCGCGCCGCTCGAAGGGCCGCTGCCGCACGTGACGCTCGCCTACGCGGGCGGCTATCTCTACCTCGGTCTGATCGGGACCGCGCTCGCCTACGCGTGTTGGTTCCGCGGCGTGGAGAGGCTCTCGCCGGTCGCCTCGACGCTGATCGCCGCGCTCAATCCGATCGTCGCGATCGCGCTCGGCGTCGCGTTCAACCACGAGCGGCTCTCGCTCGTCCAAGGCATCGGCGTGACGATCGCCCTCGGAGCGATCGCGCTCGGCCAGGACCGCGACGTAAGGAAGGGCGGAGCGAAGAGGGCTAGTATCCGCTCCGCCGTCCACTCGGCACCCGCAGTTCTGAGGAGCCGGCACGGCCGGCATCTCGAAGGGTCAGGTGCCCTTCTCCGCGCCGACGTAACGGATCAGCTTGACGATGAACTGCGGGCGCGTGTCGAGCCGGCCCGGATCGCCGTAGGCGATGTAGAGCTCTTGCGGCCCGTAGAGGCGATGGTACGCGAACGAGAAGTTGGTGCACGACCCGACGCAGTTGCCGCCGCCGCTCGGCGTGGGAGCGTTCCCGACGATCCGGCGCCAGCCGATCGCGAATGAGCTCTCGGGCCCGGTCTGATACGCTAGACCGACGCGCTCGAACCACTGGATGTTGGCCGGCGTCCCGTCCGTGAAATATTGCCGGTTGTCGTTGGCGGTCAGGCTCAGGAAGGCCCGGCGACCGAGGGCGATCGTCGTCTGCCGCCGATTGCCCTCCAAGCGTCCGTCGCCGTAGCGCCCGGTCGAATGCGCGAACGTGGTCGGCGTCGACGTGCCCGAACCGAACGTGAGCGACGTCTCGTTGACCGTGAGCGGCGTCATCACGCCGCCGATGAGCGCGTAGCTCGAGCTCGAGGTGGTCGCGAACTCCAGGAGCTTGCGGGTCACCAGGTCGATGCCGATCGTGTCGTCGGAGACCGCCAGCCGGTTCGCGCCGTGGTAGCGGTCGGCGAACACGAACGCGCTGATGTTCTTGAACGCACCGCCGTTGGGCACCCAGTTGTGATTGCTGAACACTCCGTACCCGGCGATGTCGCTGAAGCTGAAGAAGCCGTCGAGCGGCGAGTACTCCGCGCCGACCTTGCGGATGCCGCCGCCGGTGAAGGCGTGCGGCCCGTACCAGCCGGCGCCGATCTCGGCGAACTTCGACTTGTCGGCGTCCGGCGAATACGTGCCGCTCTCGCTGCCGTAGTTGCCGTAGACGAACAGATGCTTGAGGTCGCTCCACTTGGCGGCGTACTGCACGGTGTTGTCCCGGACGCCCGGGAGGTTCACCGAGACGCGCTGCGCGGAGAAGAAGAACGTGTGCGGTTTGTTGCGGAAGATGGCCGCTTGGGCCGCGTCGTTGCGCCCGTCGCCGACCGCATCGAATCCGGCGAACGTGAGCGGCCCCTCTTTGCCCTCGATGGCATACCCGGTCCGCGGCGTCGGAATGGCGGGCGTATAGAGCGACTGCTCGTTGGGACAGGCGTCGCACTCCATGAAGTTGTACGTGCCGCCGCCCTGCGTGAAGAACGGGCGCGTCTCGCTGTAGTAGCGCCGGAAGGCGGTCGGCGAGATCGATTGCTGGTCGTTCTCGACGTTGCTGAAATCGGGATGGATGGTCGCCACGATCGAGGTGGTGGCGTCGATCGGGATCGAGAGATCCAGCCCGGCGCCCGAGGTCGCGCCGCCGGCCGACGGCGCGGCGATCGCGCCCAGGCCGTAGAAACCGAAGCGCGGTTTCGGGCGCGCCGCGACGATCGTCTCCAGACCGCGCAGGGGCTTGGCGTAGGTGAAGTCGGTCAGGCCGTTGACGGTCGGCCCGCCCGACCACAGATACAGCGAACCGGTGGTCGGCTCCAGTCGGCCGACCTGCAGCAGCCACTTGTCACGCGACGCGCCGTGCAGGGCGGAGAACGGGATCCGCATCGTGACGATCCAGCGGCCGTGCGAGACCGTGCCGCGGGCGTCCCAGTGCGGTTCGTAGTTGCTGTTCTCGCTCGAGCTCTGGTAGCGCGTGCCGCGCGGCGTCGAGACGAAGGTGTAGTTGAAGCCGTTGGTCCCGCCCGGCCAGAGCACGACCGCGACCTCGTCGTCGGAATCCGCACCGACGCCGTTGGTGTTCTGATTCGCCAGGATCGGCGTGCGCGTCTGGGTCGCGTCGAACGCGACGTAGAGCGAGCGTCCGTCGGTCAGGAAATAGGCCTGGGTCGCCTCGGAGGCCGGGGTGAGGGTGTGGCCGTCGTAGCCCAATTGGATCTTGGCGGCCGTCTGCCAGGCCGGGTCGGCCAGCGTCCCGTCGATCGACGGGGCCGTGGTGACATGCGGCACGGACAAGCCGTCGACCGAGACGGCCGCATCCGCCGCACCGATCGCGAGGACCCACAACCCGCAGATCGCGAGGATGACGAATGCAAAGCGTGCCATCGGCGGACTCCCATTACCTAAAACGATAAGTTAAACTACCGATTTAGTTGGAGGATAGCGAGTCCGGTCGGAATTGTCAACTAAGGATTTAGGTCGACGATCACTTTCTCGCGGAATTGCGGCAGCAGGACGAGCGTCCCGTAGATGCAGACGATGCCGACCCCGACCGCCACCGCCGCGACGGCCGAGACCAAGGCCGCGGTCGAGGGCGCGGCGTCGAAGATCCCGATGCCCTTCGCGCCGCCGAAGCCCGGAAGCAGCAGCGGATAGAGCGTCGCCGCTGCCGAGGCGAACACGGCCGCCAGGAAGACCGACGATGCGGCGAAGGCCGCTCGCGCGCGACGGGTGAGGGCGTACCTGACGGCCAGCCCGAGCGCGCCCAAGGCGACGACCGGCAGTAGCGCGGTCCACGGCGCGGGCAGGTCGTGCCAACGGATCGCCGCCGTCGCCGCGCTGGTGGCCAAGAAGCCGAGCAGCGCCGCAGCCGCGAGCTTGGGAACGAGCGCCGCGGCGCGATCGCCGGGCGCGCCCGCGATGCGCATCCCCGCGAAGGTCGCCCCGTGCAGGGCGCGCGCCGCGACCGCGGTCGCGCCGACCAGCAGGGCGTAGGGATTGAGCAGGAAGCCGAACGAGCCGGTGAAGTAGCCGTCCGCATCCAACGGCACGCCCCGGATCAGATTGCCGAGCGCGACGCCGAAGAGCAGCACCAGGAGCGCGGACGAGCCCGTGAAGGCGACGTCCCAGAAATCGCGCCAGACCTTGGTCGCGAAATGGCCGCGCAGTTCCATCGCGATGCCGCGGAACATCAAGAGCCACAGCACGATCACGAACGGCAGATAGAAGCCCGAGAACGCGGATGCGTAGGCCTTCGGGAAGAGCGCGAAGAGCGCGCCGCCGGCCGCGATCAGCCAGACCTCATTGCCGTTCCAGAACGGTCCGATGGCGCGCATGGCCGCCTCGCGTTCGGCCCCGTTCCGTCCGATCAGCGGCGCGATCGCGGCCACGCCCAGATCGAATCCGTCGAGCAGTACGTAGATACCGAGCATGAAGGCCAGGATGCCGAACGCGAGGCTATTCATGCGCGACCGCCGGTCCGTTGCCGATCTCGCGCAGCGTGAGATACAAGAACAGGACGCCGAGTAAGAAGTACATGCCGGCGAATCCGATCAAGGTGAAGATCGTCTCTCCGCCCGAGACGTTCGGCGATGCGCCCGCCGCCGTGCGCATCAGCCCGTAGACGATCCAGGGCTGGCGTCCGACCTCGGTCACGGTCCACCCGGCCTCGTTCGCGATATACGGGAACGGCATCACCAGGAGCAGCAGCCAGAGCAGCCAGCGCGCGCGGTACAGACGCCCGCCCCAGATCAGCAAGAGCAGCGCCAGCCCGGAGATCGCTCCGAAGATCGTGCCGAGCCCGACCATCACGTGGTAGGCGTAGTAGGTCACCTCGACCGGCGGCCACAGCTCGGTCGCGTAGGCGGTCAGCCCGTTGACGTTCGCGCGCGCGTTGCCGTAGGCGAGAAAGCTCAGGAGGTCCGGAACGAAGATCGGATCGAGCAGCGACCGGTCGCGCGTGTCCGGCATGCCGACGATCGCGAGCGGCGCGCCCTTGGTGGACGCGAACAGTCCTTCCATCGCGGCCAGCTTGACCGGTTGATAGGTCGCGATGTCGTTGCCATTCCGGTCCCCGGTCGGGAACACCACCAGCACCGAGCAGATCGCGCCGACGATCGTGCCGGCCCGTACGAAGCGCCGCCCGATCGCGTGGACGCGATCCGAGAGCAGGTAGTACGCGCCGATGCCCGCCACGCTGAAGCCGCCGGCGAGCAGCGCGGCCGTCATCACGTGGGCGTACTGCCAGAGCGCGAACGGCGAGGTCAGGACGGCCCACAGGCTCGCCATCTCGATCCGGCCGCCGGCGGCGACGGCGTAGCCGACCGGGTGCTGCATCCACGCGTCGGTCGCCACGATGAAGAACCCGGAGAGCCAGGAACCCAGACAGACCATAGAAGCGGCGAACGCGTGCGCTCGCGGCGAGACGCGCGCCTTCCCATAGAGCAGGATGCCGAGGAAGATCGACTCGAGGAAGAACGCGAACGCGCCCTCCATCGCTAGCGGTTGGCCGATCACTCCGCCGGTCTTGGCCGAGAACGCCGCCCAGTTGGTGCCGAACTGGAACTCCATCGGCATGCCGGTGACGACGCCGGCCGCGAAGTTGATCGCGAAGATCTTCGTCCAGAAGGCCGCGGCCGCGGCGGCCTCGGCGTCGCCCTTCGCGCCGCGCCAGGTATACCAGGCGATGAACGGCGCCAGTCCCATCGTTCCGATCGGGAACAGGTAATGGAACATGATGGTGAAGGCGAACTGCAGGCGGTCGGCGACCGCGATATCCATCGGCGCAACCTCGGCGAGAGAGGAGGACTCCCGCCTATGGTTGCGCCGATGCGCGGAGAAGCCCTACGACTTCTCCCGTATCCGTCTCTGCGCTCTTAGAACGAATGCGAGAGCGAGAACCGGATGGTGGTGGGTCCGACCGGCACGCCGGTGCGCAGTCCGAGGTTGCCGTTGGCCAGCGGCGTCGGCGTGCCGCCGCCGATCAGCGCGTACGGCTGGGTGTACGTCCCGAACAGGTTGTCGCAGGACAGCGTGGCGCGGGTATGCTCGTCGAGGAACGGCAGACCGATGGCCGCGTCGGTGACGACGAAGGCCGGCACGTTGTAGGTGTTGTTGGGCCCGAAGTACTGCGCCCCGAACTCGACGTACTGGTGATGCGAACCACGGAAGTGGATCGCGCCGTAGGCCTGCGAATAGGCCTCGCTCTTGTTCGAGATGCCGTTGAACGCCGGGCTGTTGAAGCCGACGTAGTTCTGGCCCGGCACGACGCCCAGATTGGTCGTGTACGGACCGGCGACGGTCGAGTAGAAGCCCGGCGGCAGGTCGTAGGCGAACGCGCGCGACAGGTCGCCCGCGATCGAGTACCCCAGACCGAACTCCGGATCGCTCTTGAGGCTGAATTCGACGCCTTGGAAGCGCGCGTTCGCGAGGTTCTGGTTGGTGCTGATGTAGATCGGGACGGCCGGTCCCACGGGCGGCGTGTACGTCGTGCCGGTCGGGTAGACGACCCCGATGAACTGGTTGCGCAGGTTCTTCAGGTAGGCGTCCATCGAGAGCACGGCGCCGCTCGGCAGGCGAGAGTCGCCGCCGACGTTGTAGCCGAACGAGGTCTCGGGGAGAAGGCTGCCGCTGTTCTGCGCGACCGTAACGGTCGGGACCGCCGGATTGTACGCGCTGGCGGCCGTGGTGTTGAGGTTGTCGATCAGCGACGGGTAGGCCGGTGCGACCGCCGAGCCGGCGGAGAAGCGCAAGGCCAGGTCCGCGTTCGGGCGATAGGTGAGGCCGATGCGCGGATCGTCGTGGACGACCGTGCTGCCGGCGTAGACGAAATTCCCGAGCGCGTCCTTCGACGGCGTGAACACGTTGCGATAGGTGTTGTAGTAGTTCGCGAGCGTGACGGCGGTCTTCGCGTCCAGGTTGAACGTGCCGCGGAGCAGGTAGGTGGTGAAGTCCTGACGCGTCCCGCCCGGGATCGAGACGGTCACCTTGCCGCCGGCCGGCGCGACCGCGCCGGCGACCGTGTACGCGTTGGTCAGCGAGGTCGTGCGATCGGCCGAGAACGCGAGCAGGTTGGGGCCCATCTGATGATCGTACTCGACCGACCAGCCGTGCAGCAGATCGTGCTCGACGCTGTTGGAGTACGGCGTCGCGATGGTCACGTTCTGGACGGTGCCGTCGAACGGCACGTTGTTGGCGGCGCCGAGCTTGCCCGTGCCGTAGAGCGTCAGCGCCGTCGTGTAGTTGGCGTTCGGGTTCGACAGATCGGTGGTCGTCTGGCGGCCCAGGACGGCGCTGTAGTAGCGCGCCAGGACCGAGTCGTTGCCGAGCGTCGTGCGCAGGTCGGCTTCGAAGATCGGCTCGTTGTCATACAGGCGCGAGTCCGGCAGCGCGGTCTTGTTGTTGAGCAGGTAGCCCTGGTCCGGCTGGAACGGCTGGCCGGCGCCGTTGTACGTCGCGGCGGGCGCGAAGACGGCGTTGAGCTGGGTGAACCCGGCGGCCGCGCCGTCGTACTGCGACTGGTTGCCGATGTAGGCGACCGTCGCGGTGGTCGCGCTCGAGAAGTTGTAGCGGAACTTCACCAGTTCCATCTTGTTGAGGAAGTCGGAGCTGACCGATTGGCAGCACGCCACCAGCGTCGTGTAGGCGTTGCTCGGGTTGCCGAGGACGGTCTGGCCCGCGCCCGTGCACGGCAGCGGTCCGACCGGGAAGGAGCCGTTCGCGCCATTGATCGGCGAGCACGAGTTGGTGCCGGAGACGGGGACGCCGCCGATGGTCGAGCCGGCCGGCAGCGTGACGTACGACCGCACGCCGCGGTCCGCGCCCTGCGTCCCATAGGTGGCGTTGTCCAGGATCCACGCGAACTTGCCGTTGGCGGTCGTGCCGGCGTAGCGGAAGTTCGAGAACGTGCCGCCGAAGCCGTCGAGGCCGTAGAGCACTTCACCGCTCGGCCTGCGCGTCGGCTCGGCCGTGCGGACGTTCAGCACGCCGCCGACGGTGTAGTTGATCTGCGGCGCGAACGCGGTCGGACCCTTGGCCAGCTCGACGTCGTCGAGGACGAACATATTGAGGAGCATGGTGGGATAGTCGCCGCGCGCGCCGTTGATCAGCGGGTGGCCGTCGATCAAGGTGGCCTTCTCGTAGTCCAGAGCGCCGCGGATGTTCGGCGAGGTGATCGAGCCGAGCGCCGCTGCGTTGGCGCTGCCCGGGCGCGCGTTGACCGCGCCGGGCTGTTCGTCGAGCACGTTGGCGAGGCCGATCTGCCCGAGCTCGCGGAAGCGCTGCGCGGTCATCACCGACTGCGCCGACGGGGTCGCGTTGAACGTCCCGCGCTTGACGCTGGTGACGTTCGCGATCTCTCGGATCGACGAAAGCGTCGTGTGACCGAGCGCGATCGCGATGCTCGTCTCGTCCGCGCCGACCGCGATGCCGTCGAGCGTCGCCGGCGCGTATCCGGCCTTCGCGACGCTGACGCCGTACGTGCCCGGGGGAAGATCGCCGAAACGGAACGCGCCCGACGCATCGGTCGCGGTCGTCGCGCGCATCGCGCCTTGCAGCGTGACGCTCGCGTTGGCGATCGGCGTGCCGTCGGCGTCGGTGACGCTGCCGCGCAACGCACCGGTCGCGCCGGCGTGCGCCGCGAACGGAGCGAGGGCGAAGACCATGCAGGTAATCGCCGCGAGAGAACGCAGGTACTTCACGATGCTCCGATCCAGACTGTACCGAAGGTATTCGTTCGCATTTATCACGGTATTCTTAGGATTTGCTGTGAGTTCGCAGGGAAGGGTCGTCGCCGCCGCAGCGGCCGTCTCCGGATCCGTTGCCGACGAGACCGGCCGCCCGATCGCCGCGGCGAGCGTCCGGCTTTCGAACGGCGAGCGAACGACGACCGACGCGCGCGGCGCGTTCGCATTCGGTGAGGTCGCTCCGGGCACGTACGTCGAGACGATCTCCGCGGCCCGGTTCGAGCCCTATCGCGTGACGATCGCCGTTCCGGGCGACCGGCAGAAGATCGTGCTGCGCCCGAGCGCGCCGTCGCTGCGGACGATCGGTTCGGTCGTCGCCCACCCGCGTACGCCGTTCAACACTACGCCGGCCGCGGTCAAGGTCTTCCCGCGCGAGGCCTATCGCGACCAGGGGCAGCCGGATCTCGGCAGCGTGCTCGCGCAGACGCCCGGGGCGCTTCCGGCGTTCGCGCGCGGCGAGAACCTGGCGATGCGCGGCGTGCCCGCGTACGGTTCGGTGCGCGCGTCGCTGCCGAGCGAGACGGCCGTCTCGTTCGACGGCGTGCCGCTGACGCTGCCCTCGACGGGCGCGTTCGACCTGAGCCTGATCCCGTCGTTCGTGCTGAGCGACACCGAGATCGGCAAGGGTCCGGGCGACGTCTCCGCGATCGGCCCGAACGCGGTCGCCGGGGCGCTCAACCTGCGCAGCGCCGACCCGACCGTCCCGCGCCGCGCGCTCGCCGAAGTCTCGATCGATTCGCGCGGCGGTTCGTTCTCGGATCTCGCGTATGGCGGTACGATGCCCGGCGGCAAGATGGCGATAGCGCTGATGGTGGCGGTCGACGGGTCGCGCGGGCCGCTGACGGGTTCGTCGTATCCGCTCGCGATCGATCGCGGCCTCGCGTACGTCGACGGGCATCCGCTCGCGCAGAACCCGGATCCGTACGCCGCGACGGATCTCGTCGCGTGCTGCGTCTCGGTCCCGTCCGACGACCTGCGCCGCGCCGAACTCCTCAAACTGCGCTACGTCCCGAGCGACGCGCTCACGCTCACGGCGACCTACCTCGGCACGCAAACGACGCGCGCGCTCGCGGGCGCGCGGGGCACGGTCCTGCCGCTCGCGTTCGGCAGCGGCGCGGTGTCGGCGTTCGCCTCGCTCGCTCCGAGCCTGGATGCACGCGAGAACGCGCGACTCGGTCTCTACGACCTCGATGCGCGCGTCGATCGCGGCCGCGACGGCTTCGACGCACGCCTCTACGCCCTCGACGTCACGCGCGACGATACCTACGGTACGGCGTCGGGAGGCGCATATACGCTGGCCGGAACGGCCACCTATCTCGACGGCACGCCGCCGCAATTCTTCGCCGGGACGCGGGCGACGGTGAGCATGCCGTTGTCGCCGCATTCGGCGGAGCGCGGGTACGACCGGGTGCGCGGCGCGCGCGCGGCCTGGGAGCACGAGACGGGCAACGGGCTCCTCACGGTCTCGGCCGAGCGGCGCGATGATTTCGTGCAAGATGCGTACGCGCCGGGCACCTCGGCCGCCGATACGCTGGCGAACGCGAGCCTGCAGCTGCATCCCGACGCACGCATCGAGATCGATCTCGGCGGCGGCCTGGACCGTCACGACGTCGCCGGCCGCGGCTGGACGCTCGGCGCGTTTCGCGCGGGTGCATCATTTCAGGCGAGCAAGAGTCTTGCCTTCCGCGCGTCGCTCGGATCGTCGTACGCGCCGCCGCCGCTGGACGCGCTCGGGAGCGCGACCGTGCTGATCGTGGCCCCGCGCGTCGGGCTGCCGATCTCGACGACGGCTCGTACCCAGGCAGATCTTCAGCCGGAGAGCGCGTTCGGCTACGATCTCGGCGGTGAATGGCGCCTGCACGGCAACGCCACGACCGTCTCGTTGGACCTCTACGGCACCGCGACCCACGGCGCGTTCGCGCGCACGTATCAGGCATTCCCTCCGTCGTTCGCGCTGAGCGGCTGGGCCAACGCGCCGGCCCTGCACGAAAACGGCATCGAAGCCTCGATCGTGCAGTTCAAACGCGTCGGTCTCGGCTTCATCGCGCAGGGCGCGCTGGCGCGCGTCGATCGCGATCTCGGGCCGGATGCGTTCTTCGCACCGGCCTCCGGCGAGGTACCGCTGGCGGGCGCACCCTACGCACAAGGCTACGGCGAGATCTCGTACAAGTGGCCGGCCGGCTCGCGCCTGTCGCTCGGGGCGCTCTATCTCGGCGCGAACAATCCGTACGATCGTCCGGCCTTCGCGACGTTCAACGGCAACCTCGAACTCTCGCTGGGCGGCAAGTCGAAGCTCGCGATCTCGATCGAGAACCTGTTCGACGCGAACGACGCGCCGCTTCCCCACGCTTTCGCGTCGACGCCGCTCGCGCCGAGGACCATCCGCGTGATGTTCCGCCAAACCCTCGGCTTCGGCGGTGTCGTCGAGCGATAGCCGAGGTGGGATCCTACAGCGCCGGGTGGTCCTGGCACTTCTCGACCGACGGGTCGTCGCTCGGGAAGATGGTGAAGACCGTGCCGCGCTTGACCTCGATGTTCTTGCCGTTGTGGAAGAAGTTGAAGATGCCGACGGCGGCGCCGACGCCCGGGATCGGGATCGCGCCGAGATAGCCGGGCGCGTTGTTGCTGGCGCCGCTGCGCTGCAGGTCGCTCGCGTTGTGGTCGAGCACGACGCCGACCCGCGAGCCGTCGGGCATATCGAAGTAGCGCGGTTCGAGCACCAGCGTGCCGGGGCGACCGCCGCGGCCGGCAGGGGCGGCGATCGCGACGACGCCGTAACCCATCGTGCGCGCCGGGATCACGATGCGGTTGCCGCTGGTCGCCGCGTTGACCGTCTGGAACCGGAAGAAGTCGCCGGGATGCGCGTCGGCCGAGTTGACGTCGTCCATCATCTCGACCGCGATCACCGTGCACGGATTGATTTCGAGCGACGCGTGCCCGCTCATCGCGAGCAGCGTCGCCGCGAGGATCAGATGCATGCTATTGCGTCGTGAACGAAGCGCCCGCCGTCGCGGGGATGCAGTTCGAGCTCAGGTCGTTGAGGAAGACCCCGATCTGCGATGCGGCCGGGAGCGAGCCGGAGAAGGTCGAGCTGACGTAGATCGGATTCGCGAACGACGGCGTCGCGGAGGGCGACGGCACCTGCCCGGCGGTGATCGTCTGGAACGCGTTGCCGTAGATGCCGTTGCCGGTCGGCGGCAGCACCGCGACGCCCCACGTCGGCAACGGGCTGGAGATCGCGAAGACGACCTGGATGGTCGCGTCGGGCACGGCGGTCGCGCCCGGCTTCGGATAGAGCATCTGCGCCTGCACGCCGGCCGGCAACGCGCACGTGCCCGGCGCCGGCGGAGCGGCCGTGCCGCCGCCCAGTCCGCTGCATGCGGCCAATCCGAATGCGAGAATTGCCGTGGCGGTCCATGCCGCGATCGAACGAATCTTCATATCGGATAGATAACGCGACAAAAAAGAGTGCGGTTCCTTCCGATAGTGGACCGGGAACGGTCCGCGTCGAAGGCATCGGTATGGACGTGGAGGCGCTCGATCGCTACTTGCTTACCGGGTCTCCGGCCAAGGCCGACGTGGTCGCCGGCTTGCTGGCCGCGCCGAGCCCGCCCGACCGTGCCCGCCCGTTTCTCGAAGGGCTCCGCGTCCTCGGCCCGCGCACCCCGGACCTGGCGCTCATCGCCCTGCGCCTGGCCATCTCGGCCAAACCGCACGGCGATCACGACGTCAGCCGGTTGCGCGGATTGGTCGAAAGGGCGCGCGGCGGCGACGCGCAAGCCCGGGACGCCTATGCCGCGGAGTTCCGCTGACGGGTCGACGCGGGGATTCGGCGAAACGCTTTCCCCAGCGTGCACGTTGAGACAGGGACGATGAAGATATACCGGAGGATCGTGGGATTGGCGCTCGCGGGCGTGCTTGCAAGCACGACCGGTGGCTTCGGCTACGCCGATCCGCCCCGGGCCAATCCGTTCACCGGGGACGCGCCGTCGCGTCCGATGGGGCCCGTCTCGGGCAACATCGTGAGCGTCGACTACGGCCGGAACCAGCTGACGGTCGCCAGCCACGGGCACAACGTCGTCGTCATCGTCCTGCCGAGCACCGCCATCTACCGCGGCGAGAAATACGCCAGCCTGACGGATCTGCAGGCGGGCATGCACGTCGACATCTCGGTCAACCAAGTCGACGGCAACGTGATCGCGCAGATCATCCGCATTCGTTGACGCTCGCCGTCGACGGCGGCGAGACGCGTTTCGGAGCCCCTCGGGCGCTGACCGGCGTCTCGCTGCGGGTCCGGGACGGTCGCACGCTCGCGGTGGTCGGTCCGTCCGGCGCCGGCAAGAGCACGCTGCTGCGCGTCCTCGCCGGTCTCGAGAGCGCCGACGCCGGGACCGTGCGTCTGGGCGACCGCGACCTGACCGGTCTCCCGCCGCAGGCCCGCCGGATCGCGATGGTCTTCCAATCCGACGCGCTGATCCCGCAAGCGAGCGTGCGCGAGAACCTCGCGTTCGCGCTGCGCTCCGGCCCCGACGACGCGCGCGTCGCCGGCGTCGTCGCCCGGCTGCACCTCGGCTCGCTCGAACGCCGCCGTCCGGCCGAGATCTCGGGCGGCGAGCGCCAGCGCGTCGCGATCGGGCGCGCGCTGCTCTCGGATCCGCAGGCGCTGTTGCTCGACGAACCGCTCGCACACCTCGACCCGCTCCTGCGCGGCCGCGTGCGCGACGAAGTCGTGCGCGCGCGCGAACGCTTCACCGGACCGATCGTCTACGTCACCCACGACCACGCCGAAGCGATGGCCTTGGCCGACGACCTGTGCGTGCTGATCGACGGGCGGGTCGAGCAGACGGGCGACCCGCAGCAGGTCTACGATGCGCCCGGGAATCTGCGCGTCGCCAGGTTTTTGGGAACGCCGTCGATGAATCTGCTCCACGACGTGCATTCAACGCTAGGTTTCGGAGACGTCGTCGTCGGGATCCGTCCCGAACGCCTCCGCATCGATGCTTCGGGCGCGCTCGCGGGGGCGGCGACGCGCTGCGAGCGAGCGGGCGCCGATACCTTCCTGCACGTCGCCACCGCGCTCGGCGAGATCGTCGCGCGAGTCGCACCCGAGGACGCTCCCCAACCCGGGACCGAGGTCCGCTTGGCATTCGCCCGCGACG
Source organism: Vulcanimicrobiia bacterium (assembly GCA_025451135.1). Taxonomy (GTDB): domain Bacteria; phylum Vulcanimicrobiota; class Vulcanimicrobiia; order Vulcanimicrobiales; family Vulcanimicrobiaceae; genus JALYSX01. The sequence continues at coordinate 15,066 of JANWKW010000200.1, forward strand.
ACCTTCGGCTCTACGATCCGACCACCGAGGAACCGCTGCCATGAACGACGTTCGCGCACTCGCCGCCGGGGTGATCGCCTCGGGATTCGACGGCTACGACCTGACGCCCGAGATCGCCGGTGCGATCGACGAGTTGGGCCTGGGCGGCTGGATCCTGTTCGGCCACAACACCCGGACGGTGGAACAGGCGCGCGCCCTCACCGACGCGATCCGCGCCCACTATCCCGCCGATCTCCCGCCGATCCTCGCGATCGACCAGGAGGGCGGCCGGGTCGCGCGGCTGCGCGAGGGGCTCGAACAGATCCCGGCGATGATGGCGGTCGCCGCGACCGGCGACGTCGAGCTGGCGCGCAAGGCCGGCGAACAGATGGCCTTCGACCTGCGCCGCGTCGGCGTGAACGTCGACTACGCGCCGGTCCTCGATCTCGCGCTCGAACGGATGAACACGGTCATCGGCTCGCGCTCGTTCGGCGCCGATCCCCGACGCGCCGCCGCCTTCGCGGGCGCGTTCGCCGAAGGACTCGAGTCGGGCGGCATGGTCGCGACCTTCAAGCACTTCCCCGGGCACGGGTCGACCGCGGTCGACTCGCATCTGGAGCTCCCCACCATCGACGTCGACGAGACGACCTTGCGCTCGCGCGACCTGCTGCCGTTCTCGCTGCTGCTGCCGCGCGCGCGGGCGCTGATGACCGCGCACATCGTGGCGCGCGCGTTCGATCCGAACAACGCCGCGACGCTCTCGCACGCGCTCCTGACGGATCTGCTGCGCGGCGAGATGGGGTTCCGCGGTGTGGCCTTCACCGACTGCATGGAGATGGACGCGATCGCGCGGACGGTCGGGAGCGCGACCGGCGCCGTCGACGCGTTGGTCGCGGGCGCGGACTGCGTGCTTATCAGCCACCGTCTCTCGGTCGTGCGCGACGCGATCGATCTGATCGAGCGGGCCGTCGCCGGCGGGACGCTCTCGCGCGAACGTCTTGAAGAGGCGCACCGGCGCGTGCTGGATCTGCGGCGCGGCCTCGCGCCGCCGCTGCCGCTCGACGCGGCGCCGCCGCACCCGGGCATCGGCCGCGAGATCGGTCGCCGGGCGGTCACGTTGGTGCGCGGCGACGCGCGCGCGGACGCGAGCGCCGGCGTCGTGGTCAGCTTCGAGGGGACGACCACCGAGGGCGTGCAGGGGACGCATAGCCAACACGCCGAGCTCGAGGCCGAGGGGTTGGAGCATCTCTACGCCCCGCTGGATCCGGACGACGCCGCGATCGAACGGCTGTGCGAAGGTTTGCGGCGCTCGGGCAGGCGCCCGATCGTCCTGATGCGCCGCGCCCACGTCTATGCCGGTCAGGCCCGCGCGATCGAACGGATCCTCGACGCGCACCCCGACGCGCTGCTGATCTCGACCCGCGAGCCCTTCGACGCGTCCGAGTTCTCTCGCGCGCGCGATGTGGTGTGCACCTACGGTGACGACCGGCCGTCGATCGACGGCTTGAGCGACGTGATCTTCGGCGGAGCCGCCCCGTCCGGGACGCTCCCGCTGGAGATCGCCGCTGTCTAAGCGCGCGTTCCCGCGGGTCGAGCGCGCGCTCCACGCCGCGACCGCTACGCCATTCACCGGCGCCGTCGCGCGCATCGAGGCGGGCGGCCGGGTGGTCTTCGAACGCGCCTACGGCACGACGCGCGCCGACGCGCTCGCACGCCCGGTCGTCCTCGACACGCGTTTCGACCTGGCCTCGATCACGAAGCTGTTCGTCGCGACGCTCGCGCTCCAAGCCGTCGCCGACGGCGCGATCGCGCTCGACGAGCCGCTGACGCGCTGGTTCCCGGAGTGGGCGGACACGCCGCACGCCGCGATCACCTTGCGGATGCTGCTCGCGCACGACGCCGGCCTCAATTCGGGCGCCGACTACCGGCAGCTGCTCGGCTTCGACGTCGAGCGCTATGCGATCGAGCGCGACCTGGTCGACACGCCCGGCGCCAAGGTGATCTACAGCGATCTCGGATTCATCGCGCTCGGCGCGCTGATCGAGCGCGTGCGCGGCGCGTCGCTCGCGACGGTCTTCGCGCGCGGGCTCGGCAGCCCGACCAACGGGTTCCGTCCGGCCATCGCCGATCGCCCGAACGTCCCCGCGACCGAACAGGACGGCTGGCGCGGGCGGGTCCAAGGCTTCGTGCACGACGAGAAGGCGTATCTGATGGGGGGCGTCGCCGGACACGCCGGACTGTTCGGCGCGGCGGCCGACGTCGCGCGCCTGACCGAAGCCTACCTCGGGCCGCTCTGCGGCCGCGCCAACGCGACGCTGCCGCTCGACCTGGTCCGCGAGGCGACCCGGGAGCAGGCCTACGATCCGGTCCTGCGGCGAGGGCTCGGGTGGGCGCTCAAGACCGCCGATGCGAACTCGTGCGGGCGCTGGTTCTCTCCGCGGACGTTCGGACATACCGGCTTCGTCGGCACGTGCGTCTGGGCGGATCCGGTCCGCGACGTGCAAGGCGTCCTGCTCACCAACACCGTCTACTTCGGGCGGAACGACACGCGCGATCTGCGCGCCTCGTTCTACGAAGCGCTGATCGAGGATATCGAGGCATGATCGCGATCGGGCTGATGAGCGGCACGTCGTTCGATGGAGTCGACGCGGCGCTGGTGCGCATCGCGCCGAACGACCGCGGCTACGCGATCGAGACGCTCGACTTCGTCACTCGGCCCTACGATGCCGAAGTGGTGGAGCGGCTGGCCGCCCTGCTGCCGCCGCACGCGGGGAGCACCGCCGAGGTGGCCGAGCTGCATCGCCGGGTCGGCGAGCAGTTCGCACTGGCCGCGCGCGCGGTCGCGGCCGGCACGCCGGTCGACTTCGTCGCCTCGCACGGACAGACGGTCTGGCACGACGGCGAACGGAACGTGACCCTCCAGATCGGCGACGCGTTCGCCATCCGCGAGGCGCTTCGCACGACCGTCTGCTACGATTTCCGTTCCGCCGATACGGCGGCCGGCGGCTGCGGTGCGCCGCTCGTGCCCTACGTCGACGCGCTGCTGCTCGCGAGCGACGACGAGGATCGCATCGCGCTCAACCTGGGCGGCATCGCCCACCTGACCGTGCTGCCGCGCGGGATCCGGCGCGGCGCCGACGGCGCGTTCGACGTGGTCGCCTTCGACACGGGACCGGCCAACATGCTGATGGATGCGTTCGTCGCCGAGCGCACGCGCGGGCGACAGCGCTACGATCGCGACGGCGCGCTGGCCTCGCGCGGCATCGTCGACGAGAGCGTCCTCGACGCCCTGCTGGCGGATCCGTACTTCGCCCAGGAACCGCCCAAGTCGACCGGACGCGAGCGCTTCGGCGCGCAGTTCCTGACGCACCACGCGACGCTCCTCGAACCGCTCGATCTCGAGGACGGCGTCGCGACGCTGGCCGAGCTGACGGCGGTCAGCGTGGCCGACCAGATCGCCAAGCGGCTGCCGGACGCGCGCGTCCTGGTCGCCGGCGGCGGCGCGCGCAATCCGGCGCTGCTCGGACGGCTGGCGGCACGGCTTCCGCGGGCGCGCGTCGAAACCACCGCCGCGATGGGAATCGATCCGGATGCCAAAGAGGCGATCGCGTTCGCCGTGCTGGGGCTCGAGACGCTGCGCGGCCGCGGCGCCAACGTCCCGCGCGCGACCGGCGCGACGCGCTCCGTCCCGCTCGGCGCGATCGCGCCCTTCGGACTCGCGCGCGTGCTGGCGAAACTGGAGGCGGAATGCGGATAGCGGTCGGCGTCGATGCGGGCGGCACATCGACGGTCGCGGTCGCCTCGCGCGACGGCGTCGCCGGCGACCTCTCCGTGGCCGAGCCGGGCAATGCCAGTTCGCGCGGCGTCGATGCGGCGATCGAAGCGGTCGTCCGCGCGATCGACGGCGCGCTCGCCGGCGACCGGCCGGGCGGGATCGTGGTCGGGGCCGCCGGCGCCGGACGCGAGACGGTCGCGGGGTTCGTGCGCGAAGCGCTGGTGACCCACTATCCCGGAGCGACGGTCGCCGTCTCCGACGTCGCGCGCATCGCGCTGCGGGCCGGCGCGCCCGACGGCGACGGGATCGTGTTGATCGCCGGAACCGGTTCGATCGCCTACGCGGAGATCGGCGAGAAGCACGTCCGCGTCGGCGGACACGGCTACGCGATCGACGACGCCGGCTCGGGCTTCTGGATCGGCTCGGCCGCCGCGCGTCTGCTGGTCCGAGCCTACGACGGACGCGTTCCGTTCGACGCGACCGCCGAGGCGCTCGCGACCGCGCTCGGCACGACCGATGCGCTGCAGGTGCTCGATCGCGTCTACCGCGACGGGCCGCCGGTCGCGACCTTGGCCGCCCTGGCGCCGGAGGTGATCCGGCTCGCGGATGCGGGCGAACGCAGCGCCGTCAAGATCGTGCAGGGCGCCGCGCTGGAACTGGGCGACCTGGTCCGTGCGGTGGTGAAGGCGGCCGGCGGCGCGGGACGAGAACGCCCGATCGTGTTCGCCGGCGGCCTGCTCTCGTCGAACAGTCTGCTGACGTTCTTGCTCGAGACCCGCATCGCGAACGAACTTCCGTCGGCGTACGTGGTGAAGAACCCGCCGGCGCCGTGTTTCGGCGCGCTCGCCTTGGCCGAGCGTTCGATCGCATGAGCGATCTCCCGCAGACGGAAGGGCGCAATCCCCGCAGCGCCGGGCTGGACCGGCTCGGCACGCCGGCGCTGGTCGAACTGCTCGCCGAAGAGCAGCGCGCGGCCATCGACGCGGTGGTGGGTCAGCGCGACGTCGTCGCGACCGTCGTCGACGCGATCGCCGCGCGGTTGCGCGGCGGCGGGCGCCTGCACTACGTCGGCGCCGGCACGAGCGGACGGCTCGGCTATCTGGACGCGTCCGAGATGCCACCGACGTTCGGGACGCCGCGCGATCTGGTCTGTCCGCACATCGCCGGCGGCGTCGAGGCGATCACGCGCGCGATCGAAGGCGCGGAAGACGACGGCGAGGCCGGCGCGCGCGAGATGCGCGATCACGTGCGGCCGGGCGATGCGGTGATCGGGATCTCGGCGAGCGGCGGCGCGCCCTACGTGGTGCGCGCGCTCGAGACCGCCCGCGCCGTCGGCGCGTATACGGTCGGCGTCGCGAACAGCGAGGACACCGCCGTCCACCGCGCGGCCGAGACGGCCATCGTCCTGCGCACCGGGCCCGAACCGCTGACCGGATCGACGCGCCTCAAGGCCGGGACGTCGCAGAAGGTGCTGCTCAACACCATCTCGACCGCCGTGATGGTGCGCTCCCACAAGGTCTACGACAATCTGATGATCGACGTGGTCGCGACCAACGAGAAGCTGCGCGGCCGCTCGCAGCGGCTGGTCTCGCATCTGACCGGCTTCGACGCGGCCCGGGCGCGTGCGCTGATCGCCGCCGCCGGGGGCAGCGTGAAGACCGCCGCGCTGATGGGACTGCGGGACTTGGACGCGGACGCGGCCCGCGCGCTGCTCGCCGAGCACGGCGGCTCGCTTCGCGCGAGTTTGGGCGAGTAGGCCGCCGGGAACAACCCACCCATGAAACGCATCGTCCTGGCCTTCGCGGCCGTCGCGGCGCTGGCGGCCGGATCGTTCTCCGCGCCCTCGGCCGCGAGCACGCTCCCGCCCGGCGGGAAATCCAAAGATTGCCACGGCTACATGCTGCACGTCTCGATGCAGAACATCCGCGTGCATTGCATCGACGGCGTCCCCGCCGATCTCTCGTTCCTGTCGTGGCCGAAGTTCACCGACCTTCCGAACGGCAAGACGGTCCAGACCAAGTCGCTCAAGGCCGGTACGCCGGTCCACGTGATCTTCTCGCAGTCGCTCGGGATCCGTCACGCCTATAAGGTGTACGTCGCCAACCCCAAGGGGCACGGACTCTTCGGCTTCAAGGCCTAGCCTCGTTCGGCGCGAAACTGCGTCGCGATGATCGCGATGCTCTTCGCGCTGATGGCGCCGGTGGTGCTCGTGCCGCTCGACGACCGGCCGGTCACGCGCCAACTCCCCGCGATGCTCGGCGCCATCGCCGGACGCGAGGTGCGGGAGCCGCCCCGCGAGTTGCTGGGCAACTACCTGACGTTCGGCAAACCCGACGCGATCGGCCAGTGGCTCAACGGACCGCAGGCGAGCGGCGCGTCCGCGTACGTCGTCTCGACCGATATGCTCGCCTACGGCGGGCTGGTCGCGTCGCGCATCCCGCAGACCTCCTACGTCGACGCGTACTTCCGGCTGCGCACGCTGCGGCAGCTGCGCCGCGCGCAGCCGCATGCCTGGATCGCCGCGTTCGGCACGGTGATGCGGCTCGCGCCGACCGGGGTTCCGGCGATCGGCGGCGCGGCGACCTTCTTCGCCGCCTATCCGGGCTGGAAGTATCTGCAGGAGTACGCGAACCTGCACGATCCCCCGCTTCCGAGCGAACGGGCGCGCGCGGCCGAGCTCGAGGCGCTGATCGGTCCCGACCTGCTGCGCGGCTATCTGGCCGCGCGCACCCGCGATTACGACGTCGACCTGCTCGTGCTCGGACACACCGCGAGCGGCACCATCGATCGCGCCGTCTTGGGTCAGGACGACGCCGGGCCGGTCGGCCTGCACGTCAAGGACGTCGCGGCCCTTCAAGCCGACGCTGCGGCGTTGGCGCTCGGCGATCGCATCTCGATCGAACCGGGCGCCGACGAGCTCGGCATGGCGCTGGTCGCGCACGCGTTCGCGCGCGCCGCGCACTGGACGCCCAGGGTGCGCGTGATCTATTCGACGCCGGACGGAGCCGCCTATCAGGACAAGCTCGAGTACGCGCCGATCTCGACCGCGATCGAGAGCCTAGTGACCCTGTGCGGCGGGACGGCGGTGCAGAGCGCCCCCGACCTGACGCTGTACGTACGCGTCCCCGGCACCGGCGCGGCCCTGGACGACGCGCTCGCCGTCGAGATGCGCGACGATGCCCTGGCCGGCCGGCCGGTCGCGTTCGCCGATCTCGCCTTTCTCACGAACGACTACGCGAGCCAAGCCGCCTTCGCCAAGCGAATGCTCGACGACGGCACGATGGCGCGTCTGGACGCCTACGCGAGTTGGAACACCAACGCGAACACCGTCGGCACGGCGCTGGCGGAGGCGATCGCGGCCGGAGCCGGCCGCCGCACGCACACCTACGACGCGCTCGCGCACCGCGAGTTCACACTCAACCGGGTGCTCGACGACGTGATCTTCCACACCGAGGTGCGGCCCGAGCTCAATCGCGCGCTCGACGCGGCCGGCGTCACCGACCACACCTACCTGTTGCCGGACGTCGCGGCGACGGCGGCGGCGCAGAACCGCGCGCTCCTCTGGAGCCGCGCGCAGAGCGTCGTGGAACGGATGGATCCCGGTTACCACATCGCGGCGGTCGCGATCGGACTTCCGTGGAACCGCACCTTCGAGACCGAGATCGACGTGCGGATCGCGCCGGATCTTTAGCGCTACGCGACCGACAGCGTGAACCACACGATCGCGCCGCGGGGTTCGGCCGCGATCGCACCGATGGTTCCGCCCTGGGCTTCGATCAGTTGGCGCGCGATCGCCAGGCCCAGGCCGGAGCCGCCGGTCTCGCGCGAGCGCGACGGATCGACCCGATAGAACCGTTCGAAGATGGCCTGTGCCTCGTGCGACGGGAATCCGATGCCGTCGTCGCAGACGCTCACGCGCACCACCGCATCCTCGCGAGCGATCCGCACGATCACGCTTCCGTCCTCGCCGGTGTAGCGCAGGGCGTTGGCCAGCAGGTTGTGCATGACCTGACGCACGCGCCGCCGGTCGCAGGCCACGTGCGGCACGTTCGCAGCCGGCTCGACCCGCAGGTCGATCCGGCGCGCGGCAAAGCGTTCGGCGAAGGCGGCGACCGCGTTGCCCGCTTCGGTGCAGATGTCGGCGACGCCGATCTCGAGCGTGAGCGGAGCGGTGTCGGCCAGGCTCAGCTCGTGCAGATCCGCGACCAGCCGCTGCAGCAGCAGCACCTCGTCGTGGACCGATGCGAGCGCGGCCGGGGTCGGCGCGTCGATGCCGTCCTGGAGCGATTCGACCGCGGCCCGGATGTTGGTGAGTGGGGTCCGCAATTCGTGCGCGACGTCCGAGATCAACTGCTGACGGTCGCGCTCCGAACGTTCCAGCCGGTCGACCAGGGCGTTGAAGGAGCGCGCCAGATCGCCGACCTCGTCGTTGGACCGGACGGCCACCCGCGTGGTCGTGGCGCTCCCCATCGCGAGCGTGAGTGCCTGTATCGGCCGGACGATCCGACCCGCCAGCAGCAGCATGCCGCCGATCGCCACCGTCCCGACGCCGAGCACGATGATCAGGAAACGTTCGTCGAACGGCATCCGACGGGCCGGCAGGCGTGCGGGCGCGGGCTGCACGACCTCGCGACCCCCGGCGTGCCCCGCGCGGACCAACAACACGCGCACTTCGGTGCGGACCGGGAAGAAGAAGATAGCCGCGACCGCGAGCCGCATGACCCG